>QMOR01000260.1 GCA_003648285.1 Bacteroidota bacterium | reverse complement strand
GTATGTTGAGTCACTGACCCGGGAACTGGTAGACAAAGCGTGGGAGCATATTCAGGAAGTTGAGGAACTGGGTGGTATGGTAAAAGCGATTGAGCGCGGCATTCCCAAAATGCGTATCGAACAAGCTGCTGCAAAGAAGCAAGCTCGCATTGATTCAGGCAAGGAGCGTATCGTTGGTGTCAATATCTTCCGGACCGATGAAGAGCAAGCACTTGAAATCCTCAAAGTCGATAACCTGGAAGTGCTCCAAACCCAACAGGATAAACTGAAGCGCATCAAAGCGTCACGTGATGAGAACGAGTTGAATCATGCTTTGCAGATAGTTGAAGAGGCAGCTGGAGATGATAGTCTCAACATTCTGTCGGCCGCGATCGACGCTGCACGATGTCGCGCGACCCTTGGCGAGATCAGCGATGCACTGGAAAAGGAATTTGGAAGATACCATGCCGAGCCCAAATCAATCACAGGCGTATATTTACGGGAGAGCCAAATGGAAGAGTCGTTTCAAAAAGCACAACAGAAGGCCGATGCGTTTGCCATAAGGGTAGGGCGCCGGCCCCGGATCCTGGTCGCCAAGCTCGGTCAGGACGGTCATGACCGTGGCGCACGTGTCATTGCGACGGGCTTTGCCGATCTCGGCTTCGATGTTGACATCGGACCACTGTTTCAAGTCCCGGCAGAGGCAGCGATGCAGGCTGCAGAAAACGATGTCCACATCCTTGGAATCTCAAGTCTGGCCGGAAGTCACCTGACTCTGGTCCCCGAGACAATTGAAGAGCTCAAGAAACTCGGAAGGGGAAATATCCTCGTCGTAGTTGGCGGCATTGTCCCCGAGCAAGATCATCAGGAGCTCTATGATAAAGGTGTAGCTGCAATTTTCGGCCCGGGTACTCAGATCGCAAAGGCAGCACTGGATCTCCTTGAGAAGCTTGAAAAGCGGGCGGTTATATAGATCAGTGAATTACAAAACAATCAGAAGCAATCCTGTCGGCAAAGTTCTTCCCACTGCGAGTGAGTGTGTATTTGCCATTTGCAACAAGGACATATCCAGTTTCAATATGTGGAACTATGGCTTTTTTGAAATGCGCTAAATAAGTTTCCCCAAACTCAATAATAGCACCTTCATGTACTCCACGCGATAGGCGGAGACCAGTCATGATATATTCGTTAAATATATCATGCGGCTTTAATTCTTCAGTTTCTACAACTGGCGAATCCTGATTTGTTATGGCTTTTATATACTTCGGATTATGCGCAATATTCCATTGACGGGAATGACCATTGAAGGAATGTGCAGAAGGGCCAATGCCCAGGTATGACGCCCCCGACCAATAACTACTATTGTGTACAGCATGATGATCTGGCTTGGCGAAATTCGAAATTTCGTAATGCTCAAAGCCGGTAACTTCCGCCCAATCCATGAGTATGTCAAATTGTGCAACGGCTTTGTCCTCAGGCGGTGCAGCTTTTTTGCCGCGTGCGATGAGAGCGTGCAGGGGAGTGCCGCTTTCTACAGTCAGTTGGTATGCCGAAAGGTGTGGGATGCCCAAATCTTTAACGATTTGCAAGTTCTTTTCCCAGTTGCCGGTGGTCAGTGTCGGTGTGCCATATATCAGGTCTAGTGTAATATTGCTGAAGCCTTTTTCTCTTGACAGTTCAAGGCAACGCGTGGCCTCTTCGGCGCTATGTGCCCGGCGCATATAGAGAAGGTCTTCATCAAAGAATGATTGCACGCCAATACTGAGCCTGTTTATGGGGCCGCTTGCCAACACATCGAGCTTCGCTGAAGTCAGGTCGTCGGGATTCGCTTCCAGGGTGATTTCTGCACGATCGTCAATTTCGAAATGCTGAATGATTGTATCCCAGATTTTGTCGAGGTCTTTTTGATCGAGCAGTGAGGGTGTTCCGCCACCAAAATAAACGGAGCTGATTTTATTTGAATTCAAATAGTCTTTTCGGGAAGAAATTTCCGAGCAAATGGCATCAACCATTTCTTCTTTAAGCCTCAGAGAAGTCGAGAAATGAAAATTGCAATAGGAACAGGTCTGCTTGCAAAATGGGATATGAATATAAATTCCGGCCATCACATCACTTCTTGCGAATAAGGGTCATGCCGTCACGGACCGGCAACATCACACATTCGACCCGCTCATCTTCCAAAATTTTTATATTGAATTTGCGGATGTGCATGGCGTCCTTGTCATTTGGGTCCTGAATGACCTTGCCTCCCCAGAGGACGTTGTCGATCAGCATCAATCCTCCGGGCGCGAGGAGGTCGATAGTCATATCGTAATATGTGGCATTATCTTTTTTCCCTGCGTCGATAAATATGAATTGATATTGCTCTTCGAGATTCGGGATGATGTCCAGAGCATTTCCAATATGGAGTTTTACCCGTGCAGAAACGTCCGCCAAGTTTAAGTACTTGCGAATGATCTCCTCACGTTCGGGATTGACTTCGATGGTGTCCAAAATGCCATTTTCGTATAGTCCCCTGGCGATACATATTGCTGCGTACCCTGTGAATGTGCCTATTTCAAGGGCCCGCTTGGGTCGAATTAACTGGCTCAGCATCTGCAGCAGTTTTCCCTGGTAGGGCCCGGCAATCATCTGCGGTGTGACGGTCGCAAGATGTGTTTCCCGCTCCAGGGCCTCCAAGACTTCATCCTGTGCAGACGAGTGCCCGATGCAGTATTGAAGTACTTCCTTAAGTAGAAGGTCGTTCATTTAATTCCGGTTTTTTATTGCGACGGCTTATGACTGGATACAAAACCACTGTCGCGATAATAATTGCGCCACCAAGGTAAAACGATAGCGTCAATTCTTTGTTTTCGTTGAATAGGAGCCAGGCCAGGACAATACCATATATGGGTTCGAGGTTGATCGCAAGGTTTGAATCAAATGCGGAAATATACCTGAGTGCACGCATTGATAACACATAAGCTAAAGAAGTGCAGAGTAATGTCAGTATGATCATGTATATCAGGTCGGGACCAACCGGGACAAATTGATCGACTTCAAAATCCACCATAAACGGGAGGAGCATTGTGACAAATAGCCAACAACCAAACAATTGAAAAAAGCTGATCTGAACCGGGCTTGCCTCGTCGATAAGGCGCTTGCTGGCACTGGCAAATATTGCGTAGACAACGGAGGACAAAATCCCAACCCACAGTCCAAGGCGCAGCGAGAGGTCCAAATCGCTGACAATGAGTATCATCGCCGGGACAATAAGAAAACCGACTGCCAGTTCATGACGGCGTATGCGCCCACCGACGATCAAGGGTTCAAATATGGCCGTGAAAAATGACTGCGTTGCGAAAGCCATCAGGGCGATACTCACGTTTGCAAGCTTGATCGACAGGAAAAAAGTGATCCAGTGTATTGCAAGCAAGGCACCCGTCAGAAGAAATTTCAAAATCAAGCGCAGTGGAAGATTTCGAAACGTTTGACGTATCCCCAGGATAAAAAACAGGCTTATAGACGTGATAAGAACGCGCCACCAAACCAATGGGACAGCATCAAGCGTGATGAGCTTGCCCAGTATGGCAGTCAGGCCAAAGAGTACAATCGCAATATGGAGCTCTATATAAGCGCGCTTTTTTTTTGTCATAAACGGGCAAAAACTGTGTGAGCAAGATAGGTTTTTTGGTCTTTCGGTATATTTGCACTGTGATTGAATCAATTCGTCATAGATTCTGGTAAAATGATCGTTGTATTTGCCAGATAAATTTGACTAACTTAATCTTGAAAAACTGAATCACCACAAGCATGCCGTTAGACCACAGTATTGATACAGATGTAGATGTTCTTGTAGAGGACGAGACAGATGTCGGTGCGATATCCGAGTTGATCGTTTACAATGATGACCACAATACATTTGATTGGGTCATCCAATGCTTCGTGGAAGTGCTCGAACACTCTTCCGAGCAAGCGGAGCAGCTTTCACTGATTGTCCATTATAAGGGTCAGGCAATTGTGAAGACTGCAGCGATGAAAGAATTGCGACCTCTCAAGGACGCACTCGTCGACAGGGGGCTCAGCGCAATCATCCAGACCGAGAGCAAGGTATAGTGACAGATGCCTGTATACCGGCTTCATCCTGAATTAGAGTTATTTCCCCATCCGCTTCTTGCAGACCCTTCTGGCATTGTCGCTGTCATGGGTGAATTGTCCGCAAGTCGCTTGCTGAATGCATACCGACATGGTATTTTCCCATGGTTTAGCGAGAACGAGCCCATTCTGTGGTGGTTTCCGGATCCCCGTTGTATCCTCCTGCCAGAAAATCTGAGGGTTTCCAAGAGCATGCGATCGGTTATCCGGAATAAGGGATTTGAGGTGACGATAAACCAGGAGTTCAGTCAGGTCATTGAGAAGTGCAAAGACATTCCAAGGGTGGGACAAGATGGCACGTGGCTCGATGACGATATGATAAGGGCATACACTGAGTTGCACAAGGCAGGTTATGCGCATTCGGTAGAAGTCTGGCTTGATGGCGAGCTGGTTGGGGGGCTCTATGGCATTGCACTTGGCAAGATATTCTTTGGCGAGTCTATGTTCAGCCATGTAAGTAATGCGTCCAAAGTGGCTCTGATACACCTCGTTGAGAAATTACGGTCTTACGATTTTCAGATGATCGATTGTCAGCAGGATACTGATCATATGCGATCGCTCGGTGCTACTGTTATTCCGGCGGCTGAATTTTATGATGCGATTCGTGAGAATCATGTCGCTTGTCTTGTGCGGGAGAGGCTTGACATTCCTTAACTCCTTAACTCCTCCACTTCTAACCCCTCACCTCATCAAATTCCGCATCTCTTTAATCGCCTCCGTCCGCGACGAAACCCCAAGCTTACTGTACAATCTGAAAATGTGCGTCTTGACGGTATTCGCCGAAACAAATAACTCGGCGGCCATTTGCCGGTTCGTATAGCCATTAAAAATAAGCTTCATGACATCCATCTCGCGCTTCGAAATAGGGTCAATTAAATTTTCATTCATTTTGTCCCACTGTGGCTCGGGGTATTTATTATTTTCCTTTTGTGCATGATTGTGTAGGGCTATTTCAAGATTGACAAGCAGGTCACGTTCAGTAAATGGTTTGATGATATATCCTGCGGGTGATGTTTGTTTTGCCTCCTCGAGTGTTTTTCGATCGGAATGTGCTGTGAGATATACGAACGGGAAGTGGTGCTTTTCGTTTATTTCTTTTGCGATGTTAATGCCTTCAAACTCTCCATTGAGATTAATATCTATTAATGCGATATCAAATTTTTCAGATGCGAGAAATCCCAGGGCTTTCTTTTTGCTGTATGCCACACCTCCCACAGAATAGTCCAAAGCATTGAGTGCTAAACGTATTGTTGCCGCTACAGATGGTTC
>QMOR01000259.1 GCA_003648285.1 Bacteroidota bacterium | reverse complement strand
CCCACAAGTACAGTAAACACAATGATCAACATTTCCCCGATAGCCGGAGCCGATAACATCGGGTCAGTAACAGCTTCATTTGCATGATAAAACTCGAGGAATCCGAGCAAAACAGCACATGCGCCTCCAAAGCCATTGAAGACTGACACCAGTTGAGGCATCTCCGTGAGCTGAATCTTCGTTGCTGCAAGTTGACCTATGACAGCACCTGCGAGCAGACCACCGCCTATCCACAAATAGTTATTTGGTACACCCTCCATCGGATAAATCAGAACTCCAACTACAGCAATGGCCATACCCAGAGCTGCCAGAAGATTACCATTACGTGCGGTATCGGGCGAACCCAGTTTACGCAGTCCTATAATAAATGCAATTGCTGAAAGCAAATACGCTATTTCGATTATAAATGTGAAATACATCCGCTAAGATTTCTTCTTTTTAAACATTTCAAGCATTCGGTTTGTCACCGAAAAACCACCTACCACATTGATCATTGCAAGCATGATGGCGAGTGTGCCAACACCAAGGGTGATGAAGTCACCGGGGTCAGCCTGACGAATCAGGATTATCCCTCCGATTACAACGATACCACTGATTGCATTTGCACCGGACATGAGTGGTGTGTGCAATACCGCAGGCACCTTTGAGATTATCTCAAAACCCAGGATGATCGTAAATACGAGAAGCCATATGAGCAGGCTGTAATTTTCGTAAAACTGAATAAATTGATCCATATCTGTCAGGATTATGAAGTGATGAGAGTTGACTTTACAATTTCATCTTCCATGTCTAATGCAAGCTCACCATCCTTTACGATGTACTTGAGGAAGTTGAAGAAGTTATTGCCAAAGAGAAAGCTCGCATCCTGGGGCATCCCGGCTGCGAGGTCTGAGTCACCGATGATCGTAACTCCATGTACTTGAATGATCTTGTCGTTTTCTGTCAATGCACAGTTACCTCCTGTTGAAGCGGCCAGATCCACGATGACAGATCCTTTTTTCATGTGTTCGACCGTCTCCGCAGTGATGATCACAGGTGCTTTGCGACCGCGGACCTGAGCCGTGCAAATAATCGCATCAGCCTCACTGCCCTTTTCCTGTACGAGTTCGCGTTGTTTCTTGACGTATTCATCAGTCTGTTGAACGGCATAACCACCGGCATCTTTATCGTCTGTTGCGCCTTCGACTTCAACAAACCGGGCTCCGAGACTTTCGATTTCCTCTTTGACCGCGGTACGTGTGTCAAATGCTTCGACGACCGCTCCGAGCTTCCGGGCTGTAGCGATGGCCTGCAGTCCTGCGACCCCGGCACCAATGACCAGAACCTTCGCAGGCTTGATACTTCCTGCCGCCGTGATCATCATGGGAAAGTACTTCACCAGATGAAGTGCCGCTGAAACAACCGCACGATACCCGGCGATCGAAGCCATAGATGACAAGACATCCATGCTCTGAGCAATCGATGTCCGTGGAATCATGTCCATACTAAATGCCTTCAGTCCCCGTTTTTTCAATTCGCCGATAATTTCATCATCAGCAAATGGAACAAAGGATGACACAACGTAGCTGCCTTCGCGAAACTTGTCCAGTTCGTCAGCCCCCGGTTTCAGAATCACCACGATCATATCGCACGTGCTATAGATATCTTCACGTGAAACGAAAGTTGCGGTATCCTCATAGTCCGAATCCGAGTAACCGGCACCTTCACCTGCACCTGATTCGATCTTGAGTTCAATTCCGAGGTCTTTGACTTTCCTGGCTACTCGTGGGACGATGGCAACGCGTTTGTCTTGCGTTTCTTTTAATACACCAAGAATCATATTATTGAGTTGGTAAACATGCGTGAAATATAAGCGAAATTAATTGTTCGTGGAAACATGCAGGCGACGTTTGATTAGTCATGTGGATGATTCTTATCAGCGAATGGGACATTTGGAATCCCCGAACTTCGCATTCCGTGTCTTTTTAAGCCCCCAGGACTTGAGTGCGCAGTGACTTTAATCCATTCTACCGGCTACTCATTTCCATTCTGCCAGGCTACTCACTCGTCTTAAGCCTATTGAGCCCTGCCTTTGCCTTGTGATGTATACTCGTCTGATAATCATCCGGATGCATCGAAAGACACTTTTTAAAAAATGCTTCAGCCTCCTCCTTCTTGCCCATCGATGCATAGATGAGACCAGATTGCAATGCCGCATTACAGGCATAATAGTAGTCCAGGTCCTTGCCCAATTGAATTGCCATCATGTAATGCCGCAATGCATCATCATCCTTTTCCATTTTATGCAGGATACGCGCTTTGCGATATTCGTACTCAAGGATTTCGTCTGTATTGAGGTCGCTTTTGTTTATCACAGACAATTGGCTTAGCGCATGCTCAAAATAGGATCCATCAAACAGGAGTCTGACACCGAGCAGCTCCGGATTCGGCATTTTCCCGCTTTCCGCTTCTTTCAATGCATGCTTGTCTTCATCCACTACCGACCGACCATATAGCACGCAATCATCCATGTAGTTGTGATATTCGTCGGGATCATTATTCAGTAATGCATTCCAGGCAAGCTTCTGGTAGGCTTCTTTGATAAAATTTTCACCTTCGAATGTTCCCACATAATGCAGGAGCGGCAGGTCGGCATTGATATCTCCACGAAAAAGCATTGCGCGACCAAGCATCAGCTCCATGTATGGTATATCATACGTGTCTGGGCCGTTGGGCTTGGCAATTAATATGTCCACTGCCTGATCGTTGCGCCCGGTTCGCATAGCGAAATTTGCAAGCAAATAACACTCCAGCACATTTTCTCCGGGATTGAGGTCGAGCGTCTTCAGGTATGCCCAGGCCTTGTCGGGATCATTCTCGAAGATGACCATTGCCTGCGCATATAAATACTGAGACTCGCTGAGAACCAGGGCATTCTGATCCTGGCCAAGTGAGATACTGCGCTCGATATCCTCTATTCCGCTTTGGATCGTCCCCTCCAGACTACTAAATAGTTTGACCGCCCACATATATTTTTCAGGGATGGTACCCACACCCATGCGCAAGACACCAATCGATTTGTAAGTCGGAGCAAAATCCGGGTATTTGGACTCGTTTTTTCTGAGCAGTTTAAATGCCTTGTTGATGTCTGTCGCGGCAGCAAGATATTCTCCAAATTTTATCCGGAGCAAGGCACGGTGCAGGTGTACTTCGGCACGTGTATAACGATACCACGGCGAATCTTCGGGCCCATCTTTGAGAAGATCGAGTCGTCTGGACTGAGCATCCTTTTTCTGTTGATAGAGACTGCGGTCTTCAGTTATAAATAGTGTAAAGAAATCAATGTAGTCCTCCAGAAAGACCTGCATGAGATTGTCGGGATCATGCTCTGACAATTGCCTGAGGGTCATCCTTGTCTGATCAAAATTGAGTGCCATGACCGCTGCGTAACCCGTACGCACATCGGGAGTGACCTCAAAATTTTTCTGAGCGATGACTTCTGGCGTCAATGCCAGGCATATCCAAAAAAGGAGAAATGATTGAGTTTTCAGAAAATTATACATCAGCGCACTTCGAACCAAATTACGCTATATCTGATGCATTCAGTACGCAGCGCTCTATGCTTCGGCTTCTTCAATAAGTCCGGCGATCTCGCCATCGACTAATACGCGACCACAATGTTCGCATACCATCACTTTTCTTCTCATGCCAATTTCGAGCTGCATTTGTGGTGGTATCTTGTTGTAGCAGCCTCCACAAGAATCACGCTGTACGCTCACTACGGCCATTCCATTGCGGTAGCGCTTTCTAATTTTTGTGTACGCTTTGATCAGTCTTTCCTCGACACCCTTTTGGGCAGCCTTTGAAGCCTTCATGAGCTTGCGTTCCTGCCTTTCAGTCTTGGCAATGATCTTCTCAAGCTCTACTTTCTTGTTTTCAAGATCGGTCTTCCTGCCATCGATCCGATCTTTTAGCTCAGTCAGTAATTCCTGCTTGCCTGAAATCTGAGCCTGTGCTTCGCGGATTTTCTTCTCTGACAATTGTACCTCAAGTCCCTGAAGTTCGATTTCCTTTGACAATGCGTCAAATTCACGATTATTCTTCACCTCATCGAGCTGCTTCTTGTAGCGCTCTTCCAGCGTCTGAGCTTCAGTGATATTAGCCTGATGTTTAGCTATTTCGTGCTCAACCTCTCCCACTGCATCCTGCAGCTTATTAAGTCGGGTCTCAAGCCCGGTGATTTCGTCCTCCAGATCACTCACCTCGATGGGCAACTCGCCTTTTAAAACACCGATCTGATCGAGTTCGCTGTCAATCTCTTGCAGTGCAAATAATTGACGCAACTTATTTTCTACCGTTAAATCTGTCTTTTCTGCCATTCGTTAGGTATAATAAATGATAGGATTTGTACCTCTTTCTGAAGAATCGGGCGCAAATTTAGGAAAATTCTTAGTTATGATCTCACTTATTAATTCTACCGTGAATTGTTCACTCTCAAAATGTCCAATATCTGCGATCACGATCTTGTCTTCTGCGTCAAAAAACTCATGATATTTGAAGTCACCTGTGACAAAAAAATCAGCTTCTGACCTTATGGCATCGGGTAGTAAAAAGCTGCCTGATCCACCACAGACTGCTACCATTTCTACCGGCTTACCCGTCAGTCGTGTATGCCGGATAACATGCGCCTGCATTCGATTCTTGAGATGTGCCAGAAACTCCTCTTCTGACATAGGTCGACTCAGTCTGCCCAGTACCCCAGCCCCAAACTGCACGCCTTCCGGATGGTCGGGATGAGATCTCAGGATCTCACATTCGCCCAATCCCAACTTCTCGGCGATCTTGCCATTCACTCCACTATCGAGCACATTATCGAGGTTGGTGTGAATCGCATAAATGGCAATATTATTTCGAATCGCCTCGATTACCGTTTTTTCCACGTAGTTATTTCCTGTCAACTGCTTAAGGCCCTTAAAAATCACCGGATGATGCGAGACAATCAGGTTGCAGTTTTTTGCCCGGGCTTCGTTGACGACGTCGGGTGTTGTGTCGAGAGAGACCAGCACACCGGTCACTTCGTGATCGGAATCGCCGACAATCAGACCTGAGTTGTCGTATGATTCCTGCAGATTGCGAGGAGCTACCGCCTCCAGCGCGTGTATGATTTCAGATATTTTCATATCATCTTCTATTATCCTGTCACCCCTTCGGGGTTTTGTTATCGGTCCAAAGATATGGACATTATTATCCTGTTACTTCTTATTATCAGGCTGCCTTCTATGATCCGGTTGCATTCTATTATCCTGGCACCTTCTATTATCCTATCACCCCGTTGGGGTTTTGTTATCGGTCCAAAGATATGGGTTCTATTATCCTTTTACCTTCTATTATCCCGTCACCCCGTTGG
>QMOR01000258.1 GCA_003648285.1 Bacteroidota bacterium | reverse complement strand
CGCTAAAGTGGCTATATTCGTGCTTCACCTCACAGCATGTCGAGGTAATCATTTCTTTGTCAATCATGTAAATTCCTGTTAGATGACGACAAAACATCCTTGGCTTCTATTCTTAACATTCCTGACTATTGGTCAAATACTCACTGCGCAGCAAAGAGAGATCTCTGATCTCAGGACAGGGTGGAAATTTGCCAAGGGGCATCACGAATTGGCATTTCAATCAAACTTCGACGATACTGAATGGCAAGATGTCGTTATTCCACATGACTGGGCAATTGAAGAACCGTTTGTCATTGACGGAGATGGGAACACCGGGAAATTGCCCTGGAAGGGAGAAGGATGGTATCGGAAGCAACTTAACATTCCTGATCATTACAAAGGGAAAAGGTTGTATTTGCTTTTTGATGGCATCATGGCCTTTCCTGTCATATACGTAAATGGGAAGCAAGCAGGTAAGTGGGATTACGGCTACAATTCTTTCTACCTGGATATCACAAGTTTTATTGATTTTGGCGGCGCGAATACGTTAGCGATTCATGTTGACACCAGGCAGCACGATAGTCGCTGGTATCCGGGAGCGGGTATTTATCGAAAGATACAGATGATCTCCGTGCATCCGATACATGTGGATATATGGGGAACAAACATTACAACGCCTGTCATAAAACCGCACTATGCTGATGTGCAGGTTCTTACAACAATAAATAATGCCTCTCAAAATACGGATGACATCAGCGTAGTCCACAGCATTATCACTGATGATCAAAAGGTCATAGTTGAAAAGGAAGTTACGAGTACATTAAATGGACAAAGCAAACGCACAATAGAGGCAACTATTACCCTACCCAATCCACGAAAATGGGATATCGAAAGTCCACACGTTTATAGCCTGGTCACACGTATCTATCGAGGCACAGAACTTCTTGACACTTATACCTCTTCATTCGGTGTGCGGGATATCCGTTTCACGGCTGACCATGGGTTTTATCTGAATGACCGACGTGTGCAACTCAAAGGAGTCAATTTACATCACGATCACGGACCCCTTGGAGGGGCTTTTAATACACGTGCGATGGAGCGGCAACTGGAGATCATGAAAAGCATGGGCTGCAATGCCATCAGGACGAGTCATAATACACCTGCACCTGAATTGCTTGACCTGTGTGATAAAATGGGCCTTCTTGTTTTTAATGAAGTGTTTGATAAATATGATGCCAAAGCCGATATCGTAGACACGACAAATTTTGAAAACTTCGTCCATAGGAATATCAGAAATTTCGTGGTGCGGGACAGGAACCACCCATCCATCTTCTTGTGGAGCGTTGGGAATGAAATCGGTGATGTCCAATGGAATTTGAATAATGGATTTGACCAGCTGAAAACCATGATCAGGTACCTTGAAGAATATGACACCACACGTCCGAACACGTTGGTCTGTGATAATTTAAAGAGCGCCGAATTACGCCACTTCGATTTTTATGATATCCACAGTTGGAACTATGGCCGGAGGTATCGCCTCGCCCGTGAGCTGGAACCCAATAAAGCCGTAATCATCAGTGAGTCGGCCTCTACCTTGAGTACACGTGGGTTTTACGAATTTCCTTTGCCGGAGGAAAAGACGGATTTCACACACTCCTTGCAGGTCAGTTCCTATGATCTCAATGCACCCTGGTGGGCAGAGGTCGCAGATGACGACTTTATGTGGCAGCAGGACGAGCCTTATATCGCCGGAGAATTTGTCTGGACCGGATTTGACTATCTCGGCGAACCGACACCTTATAATAATCAGTGGGTATTAGAGCAAGGCATGACGGACGATGAAGCCTCCAGAAGTTCTTATTTCGGCGTGGTTGATTTATGCGGCATTCCCAAGGATCGGTACTATTTATATAAGAGCTATTGGAAACCGGATGAAACCACGATTCATATTCTTCCTCACTGGAATTGGGAGGACAGAATTGGAAAGACTACACCGGTTTTTGTGTACACGAACGGGGATTGCGCTGAGTTGTTTCTCAATGGTAAATCCCAAGGCCTGAAATGCAAAGACCCTAAATCTCCTAACTCAATTGAGCGATTCCGGTTGATGTGGAATGATATCATCTATCACCCGGGGGAGCTCAAGGTCGTGGCTTATAAAGAGGGGCATATGATTGGTGAGAAAATCATGAAAACGTCTGGTAAACCTCATAAATTAATGCTCTCTCCAGACCGCAACGTCATTCATGCCGACGGAAGCGATTTGTCATATGTCCTGATAGAAGCTGTGGATGAAGAGGGAAATCTTTGCCCTTTGGCAAATCACGCCATCGAAATAAAGCTGAGCGGTGAAGGAAAGATCGCCGGTGTAGGGAATGGAAATCCGCAGTCCATGGCCCCCTTCAAGTCCAATACTGTCGATCTGTTTTTTGGTAAAGCGATGCTGATTGTGAGTGCTGGGCATACCACAGAGAGTTTCGAAATCCAGGTATCTGCCGAAGGTCTTTCCGATGCCCGGGTTACTATCGAAGTGCAATAAAAAGTTCCTGTAGCCCACATTTAAAGGCTATCTTGTTTTGGATCACTATTAGTTACAGGACAAACACATAAGATTGGCGACTGGTTTAGTCCGTACATAGGGCTTGTGCCATGCGCATATGACTGCCTTTTAATGTATTTGATGACGCATCAATCATGCAATCACTATAAAACGAAGTATTATGCGACTCTTGAATAATCCCTTTCTCCTGGTTTCATTTCTTGCATTTTTTTGTTGTGCAGGATGTCAAAGCACGAAATCAAAAACGAGTGCTGATTTATCAAATATTGACCTGCTCCGAGGCGATATCGCATTGTGCGGCGATCCGGAATTTGGCGAATTGAGTTTTACAATTTCCTGTAAAAATTCTTCCCGCGAGACCTTTAATCTTGCAGTTTCCTTATTACACTCATTCGAATATAATGAAGCCGAAAAGACATTCGTAAAAATCCTTGATGCAGATCCCGAGTGCGCCATGGCTTATTGGGGTGTGGCAATGAGTATTTATCACGCGCTGTGGTTTGCCCCGAGTGATATAGAATTGGAAAAAGGATCTGATATCCTCAAGGTTGCTGAATCGGCGCCCCGCACTGCAAGAGAGCAAGAATATCTGGATGCGATCGGTGCATTCTACGATGACTGGGAAACTCTGGATCATGCGACAAGAGCACTCAAGGTGGAAAAGGAGATGGAGCAAATCTATCAGAATCATCCCGATGACACTGAGGCTGCCATTTTCTATGCGCTGGCACTCAAGTCCACAGCAGACAGGTCGGACATGACGTATGCCAATCAGAGAAAAGCCGGTAAAATATTGGAGGCGATTTTCCCTGACCAACCTGATCATCCGGGGATTGCGCATTATATCATTCATAACTATGACAATCCTGAACTGGCACAACTGGCATTACCGACAGCCAGAAGGTATGCAGAAATCGCACCCGCCTCGGCACATGCTCAACATATGCCTTCACATATCTTCACCCGGTTAGGTCTATGGCAGGAATCAATTAATACCAATATCAATTCTGCGGGTTCTGCTGTCTGTTATGCGGAGGCGGTAAATATGGACGGACATTGGAAAGAGGAAATCCATGCAATCGACTACATGGTCTATGCCTATCTGCAGCAAGGTGATAACGTAAGGGCGCGTGAGCAATATGATTACCTCTTGGGAATGAGCAAATTTTCTTCTAATTCGACCGCTGTGGCCTATCCGCTTGTAGCCATTCCCGCACGCATGGCACTTGAAAATCGTGACTGGGCCACCGCTGCAGGACTCGAATTACCTTCCATCGAGTTTGCATGGGATGAACATCCATGGGAAAAATCCTTAATGTACTTCGCAAGGGCATTGGGTGCTTCACATACAGAAGAATTCGATCTGGCACGGCAGGATATAGCCGTATTACAATCATTGAATCAGGAGCTTTTGGACATGAGTGACAGTTACTCAGCGAATCAGGTGATGATCCAGATCAAGGCATGCCAGGCATGGTTGAGTTTTGCGGAAGGTCATCACGAGGAAGCACTCACCCTTATGCAGGAGTCTGCAGATATGGAAAGTCGCACTGCCAAACATCCGGTCACACCAGGCGAGGTGCTACCCGCAAGTGAGCTCCTGGGAGACATGCTCTTGGCGATGGACAAACCACAAGAGGCTTTAAATGCGTATGAGGTTAATTTGAAAGGACATCCGAACAGATTCAATGGTATTTATGGTGCAGCGATCGCGTCGCAGATGCTTGCTGATAAACAGAACGCCACAATGTATTTTGAGATGTTACTTGCTCTTGATGCATCATCCACAAGTCAAAGACCGGAGCTCGATGAAGCCAGAACGTATATGTTGAAATCAGCTGTAGGTAGTCTGTAGTTTTTCATAACTTTGCACTCCCTTGACTTTATGGGGTCTGAGAGTGAGCGATTCTTGCAGTTTTGTACACCTTTGGGCTTGATCCTCAAGAGGAATATTGTCTAATCCTAAATTGAAGTATGGCTAAGTCGCAAGAAACATTCAACAAAAAAGAAAAAGAAAAGAAACGCAGAAAGAAGCGACAAGACAAACTGGAACGCCAGCGCCAGCGCAAAGTCGATAAAGCCGAACGTGGAGCCGTGCCGTTCGAAGACATGATTTCCTATGTGGACGAAAACGGGAATCTCACATCTACACCACCCGATCCAGCCAAAAAACTGAAGGTTAAAGCCGAAGATATCGTTCTGGGGGTTCCTCCTAAAGAAGATTTACCTGAGGAAGAAAAAATCCGCAACGGTCGCGTCAAATTTTTCAACGAAGAAAAAGGCTACGGATTCATTCTTGATCTGGGCAACAACGACAGCCATTTTGTACACATCAACAATATTGCCGAACCAATTCGTGAAAACGACAAGGTGACTTTCGAAGTAGAGATGGGCCCCAAGGGCTCGAATGCAGTGAATGTAAAACTGGTTGTTCCTGAGTAAGCTACCTTAACAATGTCACATCGCCTGTATAACTCACTACTGAGTTATTGATCGGGCACACGAGTCTTAGCATATATACGTAGACACCCGATGGTGCCTCCTGCCCGTTGATTGTGCCATCCCACGGCACTTCAGCATCCTCGGTCGAAAACACATTATTTCCCCAGCGATCATATATGGTGAACGAGATCAGTTCAGTAAATTTTCTGGAATAGATCCGCAACTCGTCATTTGTGCCATCTCCATTGGGAGAGAATACATTCGGCACATACACATATGCATCTGAGCACTGTCCCGGTACGCGATAGGACACGGAGTCGGATACCGTGCAATTAGTCTCCCTTGCCCTGATCGTCACGTCGTATTGAATCGAAGTATCGATCACCGTCACAGGTGAAGGGCAATTT
>QMOR01000257.1 GCA_003648285.1 Bacteroidota bacterium | reverse complement strand
TATAGGGATGATCCCTGGATACATACTCCAACGATCCTTCCTCATGAACCTCTGCAACCCTGAAGCCGCCGGGTACCAGAGAGTCGGTGATATCGAGATTGTAGAGGGGGTAGAAGCCGATATTATAGATGCTGGTTTCCACGATGCTCCACTCGCTAACGTTATATATCAGGGCTTCTGGCATGGATATAGCGATCTCTTTCAGACTCATATTCGAGCTTATGAGATTGCATCGGCTCATACTGATCTCGTCATAGCAGACCGATTGTGTAACCAGCAACTGAGGGTCGGTGCAGGATAGTTTCAGGGATTCGTTTGTGCAGTATCGCCTCCCCTGGATGTCAATTCCCTCAGCGGATACTGATATGGTGTAATTGATCTGATACGGCGAGGTTACCCCATTCCATGCAGGTGCAGCAACAGTGAAATTGATCGATCCGGTATCGCCCTTTTCCATGCACCCGAGACTTTCACATATCATCTGATCACGGAACTCAAACCCCCTATCTAAAAGTTTCAGTTCTCCGATATCAATCCATAATACAACATCCTCGATCCAGGCCTCTCCTGTATTCTTAACATCTATCGAGATCCTCTTCTCCTTTCCCGGAGCATACTGATCAGATGACACGTTGATCCCATAGGAGGTCTCGGATATCGCACCGATCTCGATATCAAGCCGGGGCCTCTCTCCGCGATACAGATCCAGGTGTGCTGACGGAGTTTCGTGCGCATCTGTAGTTATATCAGTCAATTCCACCCTCATCTCAGCGTCCCAGTTAAACCAATCATCGCCTGGCCGCGTATCAAGATACAGAACCTTTCTCCTCACAACCCCATCCTTCTCAATCGATATGAGCGATGCGCCCAGATCCTGATCAAAATCGCAAGCCCGTATGATATACATCGCATCATCCGCTTCGAATCCGTACGCCATGCCCCATGCAAGACTTGTGCTGCCGCTGCTCACCCACACAACATCGGTGTCCGGATCATCATCAGGACATTTGCTCGTGACAGCGATTGCTGGTTGCAGCAGCGTTGAAAGCAGGATTACGAAAATTACTTTCCTGCCAAGGTTATGAAACTTGATATTCGCCCCTCCCCGATAAGTATTATTTTTTCGGCTTGAACACAATCGTATGCTTGCCAAACGTCATTTTTCTCTTCTTTATTAATTTCTTATATAACTTCTCATTCAGCTTTAGCGCTTTCTTTTTACCGTCCTTCTCGATTGTTATCATATAGTCCACACCTTTCTTCTCCATGGCTGATACTACCCATGATAACCCATCACCCATCTCTCCTGCCTGCCCTTTCCGTTTTTTTGTGATCTTAGTATATAAAAGGAACCCTGCAACAACGATTGCGACCGCAACCAGTATGTAAATCAGTAGACTCGGTATATTCCTGCTCCTGGATCTGTCATCAGAATCGGAAGCAGGCATTGTTTCGTTCGTCTCGTTTCCGGATGAAAGTGCGGACTCCGGACTTGTGAAAGAGATCGTAAGCGAATCGCCCCCTATATCCGGAGAAGATGTTTCTGCTTTTATCGTTACGTCACCCGTATCATCACACTCTATCATGGTCGCTGCCCCACCTCTATATGCCTCCACTGCTCTTGTTAGGAGAACGGCATTTCCTGAGACGATTGAGAAATTTATTGTTACTGTGGTGTTTTCCATCGGCGTTCCAGTCTCATCAACAACCAATGCGGTTATGTTACAGGTTGCAGATTCCCCCTCATGTAATATTGTGGTGGTTTTATCTGCGCTCAATTGAATTCTCTTCTTACTTTCACTGTAGATCACATAAACAGGCGCAGATTCGTTGTTCGGGTTTCCTGCTCTGTCCACTGCAATCGCGGTTATCGTGTTGTTGCCCACATCCAGGTCGATGTTTGATAGCGTAAAGTCACCGGAGTCGGATGCCGATCCATTATTTTTTTCGATTTCATTTACGAATATGTGAACGATCGACTCTGCCTCGGAAGTTCCTGATATTGTAATCGTGCTTTCATTTACAGATGGAGGGGGGATTGGGGAGATGATTGGTGCATCCGGTGGAATCGTATCGAGCGTGACATAGATCGGATTTGACCGCAGTTCTGACCCAACCGCCTTCATAATGATTTTATTATCCCCTTCTGATAACATGATTGCCGCAGTGAAGTTGTTGCCGCGGGTTATCTCTACAGTCCCAGCAGGATTCTGGTTTAAGTAAATTTCAAGGGGCTTCTCAGAGCTAAGGCCGGTTATATTAAGCGCCGTCTTGTTTGTAGGCGAGGTTGCTGGCGATAATGAGATTCCCCTCATATCCATCGTTATCCATGTGCCGCGCGATAATATACCGCTTCCACCAGTGTCAATCGGTGTAAAAATGATCAAACCGCAGTACACATCTGCAGTATCCACTTTTATCGCTACTTTCAGATCATGGGCAGTTCTTTCAGAGATATGAAATTCGTTTTCATAACTTATTTCAATGCCGAGATCGGATGCTGTTCTGTTGTATAGAGCGGGGTTTTTTGCACATACGCCACACGGTTCTGCCCATCGATCCTCCACTATTATCCGTCCATTGTAATCCTCACTCGAAACTACCAGAGTAAATGTAAATTCGTCCGTGTAGGGGACATGATACGATTCTGCACTCGGGACGATGATATCTGCTGCTGATGAAATTCCTATCAAAGAAAATAAAAAAAGAGGAAGTAGAATTCTTTTCATATTGACGTAAGTAGATACCTGATTGGTCCGTCATCGGTAGTAACGCTTGTCAGATCGCCTGGGGGGCTTAATCGAATTTCTATAGTCTGTGGCTCTGACGAGAAACTGACGATACGTCCGAAGTTGTTGTATATTGGAGCTATCGGAACATCAACTGAGTAACTACCCATCTTCACACCATCTCCTTCTGATCCACAACCTCTTAAGTATGCATACTTATAAATGTTGGTATTAAGGGCACCTATAGGTGGCTGCGGCGTAATCCTGATGTCGCATGTGCCGATGTTCTTGAATGTTACCTTTGTCCAACCGGTGGGTGTGCCCGGGTACACCGTTCCAAAGTCCCAACCATTGGTTGCCATCACCTGAACTGCCATCAATTTAGGTGAAAATCTCGCATCCGGTGTTTCCAGGGGATCCTCAAGAATATTTACACCAGTCACGTTATCGTTCCTGATTCCTGATTGATTGTTTGCATATAATGTGAGATTCACTGTGTAGGAGGTGCTGGCGCCGACCGATGCGGTTATTATCGTCATCCTGCTTTCGTTAGCAGCCAGAAAGCTTCGGTTGAATCCATGAGTCTTATTAACGACGCCATCCGCAAACATGAACACACCTGTTTGCGTGATACTGCCGATGCCCGGATCGCTGCATGTCCAGTGTGCATCAAGTATCTGGAATTCGTTGTCATATCGATCCACACCTTTTAGTCCGAATGGTATCGAAACAGACGGCGTCAACTCTGATAAACTGACGAGTTCGGTATCATTTGCTGTGATGTAGATGCGGTCTACAGGTCCGTGATTGACGGTTACTATCGCCTCTGCAGATACTGTCCCGTATATCACTTTTATTATGCCCGTACCGACTTCCTTCGCGGAAAAATGCCCATTGGTACCAATGCTCCCGATTGTGCTCTGCCAGCTGACATCAGAAGATACAACTTCATCTGTCGTCTCTCCAGTCGTTGCATCCAAAACCGTTGCGGTTGCGATGAATCGCTGGCTATTTCCGGAATAAACCGTTGCGTTTGTCGGGTCTATGGTAAAATCAACTACATAAATACCCTCTGTTCCGCCAGCACCGGTCTCACCATCACTCGTATATGCAACAGCAACAGAACACATCGAAACTGCCAGTATCGTTGCGAGTAGTGCGCAGCTAACAACCGCCACGAATTCCTTAAATCCCCCGGTCTTTGAATTTACCATTTCTTCATACCTCCTCCGTGTTTAACTACCTCATCAATCAATCATTACAATAATGATAATGAGGTAATGTATCTATGTGCATTTTGAAAGTATATAAAACAGATTGACAAAGATCGTAATTTTCTTGATTTGACAATTTTTAAATACGTAAACTTTTCATTCTGTAAATATGACGCCATGGAAAGTTTGTGATATTGCTGAAAAGTGCATATCTGCTACAATTTCATAAGATCACCACACGGTGGTTAAACAGGGTAATAAACATGGAAGAGATGAAACTTACGAGTGTCGTCCAGACCTTTGAATCGATATTTGATGAGATGGGAATTGATGTATCGCATGAAGCTTCTTTGTATTATGTTGCTTCGATTTGCCACACTCCGGCGAGCTTTACTGAAATATACAGGGAATCCAGAAGAATACGCAAAACCATCTCCGAAAGGGCGCTTAGGAATGGCAGGAATGCACTCCTGGACACTGGTTTGCTTGCACAGGTGTTGTTCGTGCACGGACCAGATACAAGATTTGGGACAGAACCATACCTACCTGTAAATCCAATGATTGTTGTTGGGGTATATACTGAATATCTGAAGGATGTCTATTCCGATGAAGATTTTTCCATCAGGAACCGGGATGTTGGGGGGGTGTACAGGATCT
Organism: Bacteroidota bacterium; assembly: GCA_003648285.1. GTDB lineage: Bacteria > Bacteroidota > Bacteroidia > Chitinophagales > Saprospiraceae > B8-G4. The sequence continues at coordinate 811 of QMOR01000257.1, read as the reverse complement.
GGCTGGAAAACTTTGGCAGATATGGGATCGGGATAGAAAGGGGGAGCATCACACTCTATCACGGTGATACATGGGTCATGTATAACCTTCTGGGGATTATGGGCGATATATCTGAGACTACTACCATCTCGATGATGTTAGGCGGAATCGGCATTTTTAAGGATGCATATAAAGAATATTATAGCCACATCATTCAACAAGGATCGAAGATCAGGGCGATCATCGATAGAAATGATGAGGCAGAAGATTTAAAAAGATTAAAGATGGAATATGGAGATAAAATCGAGGTAAAATATATTCCCCGCGAACACTATGGGACATGCAGACAGATTTTATTTGATCATGATTGGGTGCTGGATGGAAAGGAACTCCTGCTTTCGGATAGATCGGGACCATCATGTATCAGCACCATATACCTGAGAGAAGCGGATTCCACCGCTTTGTTGAGGAATAACTTTGAAGATATATGGAAAAACCACTCACCTCGTTAAACAAATTTCGATCACGATGGTGTCGTCCCTTCCTAATCGTATCTTAGCGATTCTGCTAAACGCACATCAAAGGGGGCACTGTATAAAAATCCAGTGATTTAGCACCGCGGAGGGTGTGAGGTCGCATGATACTGTTTTAAGTACCTGAGTAGTTACATCAAAGGTTGGGCCATTTCGAACTGAACTGGCAACTTGCCCAGGTGTCCGGTTACGACCCTGGTTGTTCCGGAAATTCAAACCTGACGCGGAAGATGTGAGAATTGAATCAATAACAATCTCAAAACAACGCCAGCACCAGAGTAACTTCACAACCCCCAATT
>QMOR01000256.1 GCA_003648285.1 Bacteroidota bacterium | reverse complement strand
CTATCACTTCACCACGTTGTGGCTTTTCTTTTGCCGTATCAGGAATGATAATTCCCCCCGCTGTTTTTTCCTCTGCCGGAGCCGGTTTGACGACTACACGATCATTGATTGGTTTCATATTAAATCCAGATTTTTATTTAAAAATGAGAATGTTATTATCTCCTAGCACTGATCACAATACGTGCCATTCGGAGTTTTCTGCCAAATGTGCAGTAAAGGCCTGTTGTTGCCTTGATTTGCGCCAAAAATGATAGTGAATCGTGGGATTGAATTGCCATTATGACAAAAGCAGCCCGGCAGGTTATAGTGAACCTATACGGATACCAGAAATGTCGTGAAAATGCAGAGGATCATCAACAATGCGGCAAGGCCCCAGGTAATCTTCTCAATAAAGTCAGTTGACTTTGCTGCACCAAACATCTGATTTGCACTTTGTCCACCAAATGTTGAATCTACTCCTCCTCCCTTTGGATTTTGAATGAGCACTGCTGCCATCAGGAGCACGCAAACTAGCGCAATCAAAACCGTCATTAACGTTACCATGTATTACTCTTTTTTATTAAGCTCCTCAATTTTCGCTGCAAAGAAACGTGATTTTTCGGGATATATCAAACGCATCTTCTCATACATGTGAATAGCCTGCCTGTAATGCCCCTGTGAGGCAAGCAGATCGGCAAGTGTCTCGCTGAATATATCGTCAGATAAGACGACGCCAGTATCATATGATCCCTTCTTTTTCTTCTTCTTTTTCTTCCTGCGCTTCTGCTTCTCACCGACGGCAGGTGCTTTCAACGTTGTATCTGCCTGATCCTGTTGTGTTCTGGGCATCATCACTTTTGACAAGGTGGTTTTTGCCGCTTTCTCCCTGGACACTGCTTTTTCTTCCGGCCGCTCCTTGGCAGTACTTTCTTCAGTTTCACTGCCAGCTTCACTTTTACTACTGGAAATTTCGGATATGGCAGGGATGGCAAGTGTTTCAAGCCATAGACTGAACGGGGATAACTCTTCTTCAGCCGATGATTTTTGAGCCTGAACTGCCTCTACAGTCAATCGGGAAGATTTTTTTGGGCGGGCAATCTCAACAGTCGGAATTGATTGCTTTTTGCCCTTGCCTTTAGCAGAATCGGTCCTGGATGATTTGGCTTTGGACGTTATGTTTTTAGATGATTTGGCCTTTGGTACCGCGACCTTTTCTGGCTTGATATCCCCTGCGAGTCCCATTGCTGCGAGTGTTCGAAAAGCCGGGTTAGATGTGTGCAGCGTAGCGCCATGCAAGTCCTCTTCACTTGCCTTATTTTGTCCGGAGCTACTGTCCGAAGACTGCTTTGCATGGTCGTCATTCATCATTCAGTAATTTACCAGTTCGTAAATGCTTTGTTGAATATGTCTTCCAGGATCTGGTCAAAAATGATCGCAATCAGTTCATCCTGGACATCAATCAGCTGCTGTTCCGGAGCAAAATCTGCAAAAAAGCTAAAAGGTTGCTCCCACGTATCCTCCTCGTCGCTATGGTTTGTATATCTGATCTGCACAGTGATTGACAGTCTTTGCAGCGCTGTAAATTCACCCGGCTCAGGGGAGACAGAACTGACATTGTAGCGTGAAATACTGCCGTCAAACTGAATGTCAGGATTTTGCTCTTCGAGTACCAGTCTTGACTCACGGGAGACCTTTCTTTTGAGCGCTTCTGTAAACGTCTGATTGATATTTGGTGGAGAGTTGAACGTGGTATTGTCAAACTGGGAAATCTTAAAAGTGGTCAACTCGGGATCCACGTTAAACCCCTTAAAAGTATAGCAGCCAGTGAATAGCGATGATACAACTAATGCTAATAAGAGATGACGCATGAAAACAAAACGTTGTGTTGGGTCAGTATGTTTGATATATATCATCGTTACAGTTCGTAAAGTTTGATTTTTCTATAAAGCGTTCTTTCTGAAATACCCAATTCCTCGGCAGCATCTTTCCTTCTATTCTTGTGCTTTTTGAGCACTTTATCGATTAAGTCTTTTTCCATTGCCGCCATCGAAAGGTTCTCTTCGACCTCCTCCACTCCGTAACCCTGGTCATCCGTGGAATGGATTACAATAGGGGCAGGTGTACTACTTGGTTGTTGGGTCCGATCAACGGGGACGACACTTTCCCATGTCTTGGCCGAAGGCTGTGACTCGTACGAGGGAACACGCTGAATCTCGCGTACCTTGTTAATATCGCTCACGTCCAGATCATTTGATTTAATCAATTCAAAGACAATCTGCTTCAGGTCATTGAGATCCCCTTTCATATCAAACAATAATTTGTAGAGGATTTCGCGTTCGTACATACCTGTCTGATCCTGGCCTCTATCATCGGGAATTGTCGGAAGCAGGCTGCTCTGAATATTGGGAATAGAATTGAGCAAATCCTCGCCAGTGATCATATGGTTCTCATTCAACACTGACAATTGTTCTACGACATTTTTAAGTTCCCTGATATTCCCTGGCCAGGGGTAGCTCAGTATGAGGCGTTTTGACTCTTCATCCAGTTGAATAGGATCTGTCCGGTATTTTTCTGCAAAATCGGACGCAAATTTTCTGAACAGAATATGGATATCTTCCTTTCGTTCCTTGAGTGAAGGGACATGGATGGGTACGGTATTGAGTCTGTAATACAGGTCTTCACGAAACTTGCCCTTTCTGATTCGATCGAGCAGATTTACGTTTGTAGCTGCTATGATGCGTACATCGGTATGTTGGGTTTTTGAAGACCCGACGCGGATATATTCACCACTTTCCAGAATTCTCAACAAGTATGACTGGGTGTCAAGCGGCATTTCACCGATTTCGTCCAACAGGATTGTCCCTCCATTGACTGTTTCGAAATACCCTTTTCGATCACTCAGGGCGCCTGTAAATGACCCTTTTTCATGTCCAAACAGTTCAGAATTTATCGTCCCTGCCGGTATTGCGCCACAGTTGACTGCGATAAAATTATTGTGTTTTCGAGGGCTTTGCGAGTGAATGATCTGGCTGAATACTTCCTTCCCAACGCCACTTTCTCCGGAGATCAATACGGTGAGATCAGTTGGTGCAACACGGATAGCAGTACTGAGTGCCCGGTCCAGATCTTCCGACCTTCCGATGATGCCGTATCGCTGTTTGATGGATTGCAGGTTCATGATGTCTGGTTTTGAACGATCTTCCCAATGAGTGTTGCAGTCGTGACCGCATGCACTTTGACTTCCACATAGTCACCAGGTTGCAGCCCGTCATTTTTAGGAAAAATGATCATTTTATTCTGAGAGTTCCGTCCTTTAAAATCCTCGGATGAGCGCTTGGAATCACCCTCGATCAACACTTCAAAAGTCTTGTCGATGTCTCGTTGATTACTCAGGTGGGAAACTTTGTTTTGGAGCAATACAATTTCCTGCAGGCGTCTCTTTTTGGTAGCCAGGGGGATATCGTCTGTATATTTTCGAGCAGCCATGGTACCCGGTCGTTCCGAATAAGTAAACATGTACGACATGGAGTACTTCGCCCATTCGATCATAGAAAGCGTATCGCGATGCTCCTCTTCTGTCTCTGTACAAAATCCTGCGATGACATCTGAAGAAATCGCACATTCCGGAATGATCCGGTGAATTGCTTCAACGCGATTCATATACCACTCGCGGTCATAGGTTCGGTTCATCAGTTTGAGTACGCGGCTGCTGCCCGACTGGACCGGTAGGTGTACATAATTGCAGATATTCCGGTTGCGGACTATTGTATGCAGCACTTCATCAGTAATATCCTTAGGGTGGGAGGTAGAAAACCGCACGCGCAATAGAGGGCTGATTTGAGCCACACGCTCTATCAGTCGAGCAAAATTGACATCTCCTTCACCTTCCCGCTTCCATTTATAACTATCGACATTTTGGCCGAGTAGTGTCACCTCTCGATACCCATTTTCAAACAGTTGAATTGCTTCGGCTTCTATGCTCAGCGGGTCTCGGCTTCTCTCTCTACCCCTTGTGAAGGGTACGACGCAAAACGAGCACATGTTGTCGCACCCGCGCGTGATCGAAATGAATGCTGTCACCCCATTAGAATTCAGTCGTACCGGACTGATATCTGCATAAGTTTCTTCACGCGAAAGGAAGACATTTACTCCTTTTTCGCCGTCATCGGCACTGGCGATGAGTATTGGCAGGTCGCGATACGAGTCTGGCCCCACCACGAGATCAACGAGTTTTTCTTCTTCGATCAGTTTTTCTTTGAGACGTTCTGCCATACAACCCAGTACTCCCACGAGCGTGCCGGGTTTTTGTTTCTTCACTTTATCGAAGATGCGCAGGCGTTTGCGGATTGTCTCTTCCGCCTTTTCTCGAATACTGCAAGTATTGATGAGGATGAGATCAGCATCTTCGAGTTTTCGTGTTGCGCTATAATTTTCTGTCATGAGAATAGAGGCGACGATTTCGCTATCGGAAAAATTCATAGCGCAGCCGTAGCTTTCGATATAGAATTTTTTACCTGATTCGGTATCTGCCTCACCGGGATTGAAAGCAGTTCCTTGCTGCGTTTCGTCGATGACACGTTGAGAGATACCGAGTCCTCTACTATCCATTATTTCTCAGTGGTTGATTAAAAATGACTGCAAAGATAGAGATTCTGACATTTTGTCAGATAACTATCTCTATTCGCAAAACCACATACCCACATGTCATTTTCAAAAGCTCACAGATTTAAACCGCACCTTTACTATTTCTCACTGCTTTGTCTTGCACTGTCTCATCCAGTCAGAATAGCGATCCTGAAGAAAATTCTGGATTTCTTTGAAGACATTCCATTCGTTTCGTACAGAATAAATGATGATTTACCGGGGATTAAGAAGGGAATATGTAACCTTGTTTATCAATCAGACCCGACAAGATTGAAGGCATTCGAAAACGAGATCGAATTTTTAAGCAGAAGGCGAAGAAGTGGAACATCACAGGACGAGATTGACCAGGAACCAATTTGGACTGATTGGTAAAACACTCAGTCATTCATTTTCCAGAGACTATCACAACAGAAGGTTTCAAAGGGAAGGGATAGCAGCACATTACAGCAATTTCGAGTTAGACCAAATCTCTGACATCAAAGATCTCATTGCAGGTCTGCCCACACTAAAGGGATTGAATGTGACAGTGCCATTCAAGGAAAGTGTGCTTCCGTTTCTCGACGATGTGAGCACACAAGCTATGGCAATTGGAGCAGTGAATACGATAGTCGTCGAGGCTGATCGCCTGATCGGGTACAACACAGATGTGTTTGGATTCGAGGAATCTTTGCGAAACTGGATTGATGGAGATTTGAACGGTGCATTAGTATTGGGTACAGGCGGCGCGTCGAGAGCTGTAGGTCAGGCATTGAGCAATTTGGGCATTGCGTATGTGTCTGTGTCACGGACCGGCGATGAAAACAGGAT
>QMOR01000255.1 GCA_003648285.1 Bacteroidota bacterium | reverse complement strand
TGTGTAACTATGCGCAAGCATAATAAGGTAACAATGTACACAACACTTAGGGTACAAACCGATCCCGCCCACCGGTTGGAGTAGGTAACGCTTCAGTAATTGGGGCATGAAGTGTAAGCTGATTATATGCCCCTGATGTGGCATCAACAATATCATCATGTGTGCCATTTGGGAATCGCTCCATCTCTGATAAGAAGTCATTTAGCCAAACTGCATTTACGACTTTAATATCTCGCCGAGAGGCTGCTGCACTAAGGGGTTGTGCCCTAATGACCTTGGAGCCTGTACTAGGGATTCCATAAAACGCGTATCCTGCAAGAAGTTTTGCATACGTAGCAACTACCCCTTTCCCAGAAGATCCTGGCTCCTGCTCCATGTACACCTCGGTCTCGATGCCATCAAGCTGTGCAGTCTGCTTAATAAGTGCTTCTACATCCCCTGGTTTCTTCCGTACCCGGATTATGTCCTTAATGTAATACATTCCGACAGCATGGACCATAAGAACCCCTACAGTCCAATCAGGATCGCTTCCATTCTTTTCTTCTGTTGCAGCGAGATCCCAAAATCGAACCTGAGATCCACGGGGAACAGTATCTATAAGCTCGAACCATGTCCGCTCAAACATCCCCCCACTGATGCTAATATCCCAATCGCCATATCTCAACTGCCCTTGGGTGACAGGATCAAGATTATCGAGCGCGGACCCGTACAGATTTGCATTGAGGTGGGGGTTATCCTCCAAGAGCGCAGGTACAAAAAACCGTTCTTGTTTTTTCAGTTCTGCGGGTTCTGGAATAATATACCGACGCTTAACCCAATCATGACCTATGTCTCCCGGATTACTGGCAGCACGCATCCGGATAGGCACATGTGACCCCTCCAGCCGTCGGAGTCGGGAAAAGAGATATTGATACATCGACTCTGAAAACTGGGTTAGTTCATCGAAGGCGCAAAACTGGAATGCAGCCCCCTGATAGCGGTATTTGTCCCGTTCGGTCTGGAGATAGCCAAACGTTAGCGTTGCACCGCTTGGAAACGCCCATGTCTTTGTATCCGCGTGCCATCGAGCATCAGTACTCGCGAGCCATTCCTGCGCTCGATCCATCAACGCCTCAGGCAATACGAGGTCTGCGTATGTCCTGCGCAGTAATAGCGCAGAATATTCTGGGATCTGCACAAACTGTAATGCGGCCATGAGCAAAGCATCGCTCTTACCCCCTCCCGCTGCACCCCCATAGAATCCTTCTAAAAGATCCGAATAAAATAAAAACTCGAATTGTTTAGCAGTTGGTTTATGGGGGATGTAAGGATTCTTAAAGATGGTCTCATGAATCGTTTTCAGTCGGATCGCTTGTAGCGATTTTATTAATGACTTTTTCATACTCTTTTAACGTAGCATCTAACGATACGTTCACAGCACCGGTAACTTTTACTGTATCAGACTCTCCTCGGATCTTCCGCACAGTCTCCACAAGCTTGACCTTTGCCGCAACGAACCGCGTCTGCGCATTATATAGGGCCGCCATGTCTTGCGTCGTTTCAGGAAGGATCGTAACCTTCTTTTTTCCAGTCTCAGGATCGGTGGCGGTGCACGTGTTGAGCGTGTCAGAAATCAATAATATTGAGTCGTCAACCGTACTCAGCCCGTTGTAGAGGTGTTCAAGTTCTTTTATCTTAGCCTCAACTACAACCGCCGCAGAAGATGCCTCTAACCCCTCTCTGACGGCATTATCACGAAGCAATACTCGATCCTGCCACTTATACTTTACCGACCAGCGTTTCAACGAATCGTAACTTGGGGTACTCTTTGGTGTAGTCTTGTGCAACTTTTCGTACAATTTCGCTATGCTGCGACCTACACCAATGGAGTAGTATTTCTCAAATGCTTTATCAGGATCGATTAATCTCTTTGCCATAATGTGTGCTATATTTGTAGTGGCACATTAAAGTTGCTGTAATCTCAGATATATTTCCGTGCTAACGGATTCTTTTCACAGAAGCGATTCCACAATTCAGGATAATAATATTTCATGAAAACGTAGCTCCCTAAAGAGACGTGCCAGCCGCCAAGTCCAAACGGAGCAACCCTTAACTTATTACGCTCTTCAAACTTCGTTTTGTCGTAAATCGGGTTATAGGGTAGCTCATTTGATGTAATGTATGCCCATACATCCTTAACAGACCAATCCGCTATTGGTTGTACTGCTGTGAGCCCATCCGCCTTTTTATACGCGAATCCACGCGTTAGATAGTTCAATTTCCGATCATGGCTTTCGTCCGCCCTCAGTCCCATGAAAAACCCATCCGCATTAATCCGATCTGAAAAATGTTTTATCGGATCATAAAAAACCGTATTACTGAAACGCTTCCGTATTAAGGGGTCTGTTGGCTTATCTGGATTTAGGAAACCGCCTTTATCATACAATTCCCATAAATTCATTTCCGGATATTCCCATGTGAGATTCAGATCCCATTCCTTCTGGATTTTTCCAACATAGTCATAAGTATCCGGATATTCCATGCCCTGATCCACATACAAAACCGGAATGTCCGGCGATTCCTTCCTAATCAAGTGCAGGATCACTAAACTATCTTTCCCTCCCGAAAAAGAGACATAAGGACGTTTAAGAGCAGTAAGCGCATCATGTATAATGTTCTGTGCGCTTACTACTCTTTTCTCGTATCTGCTCGACCGCGCATGGCTCAAATCAAGCAAGTGGTTTATTCTGCTGGTTCTCGTCCCATTTAGGTCACCTCCTTTCATATTCATACCCGGCATAAAGGCATATAACACTGCGTCATATTCAGCCTATGCCAGTATGGTGGCCTGTAGGCATAATACATCTCGACATCGCAATCCATATCGAACCCATCTGCCTCACTCACTGGTATCGGCCGCATCGGCACACCCTCCTTGACCACACCCCAGTCATGCTCGGATGCTTCGACTGTGATGTTTTTGATCTGCCCGAATCCTTGCGAACATTTCTTACCAATTGCAGAAATATGCAATTGTAGCAACCGCGTGCATTCAGCGATATTGCCGTTCGCATAAAACACCCAGGACTCTGCCCACATCGTAGGCATTGGTATGTCGTACATCTTATACTGCCCTGAACCTACCTGTATCTTCTTTTTTGTCGTCTCAATCTCGGTACGCTTGCGCCAGTGGTCAATCCCCTCCACGATCTGGTCCGCGTAGCCAATGCTCGCCGCGTAGAACGGCTCTTCCGTCCCATATTGCTTAAGCGGGAGTGGTATGTAGATTAGCTCGCTTGTATCCTGGGGCAAATCGTAATGATTTGGTATACAGTCCTTGAATACTGCAGAAGAGATTAAGCCATCCAAAAAAATGTAATCGGTCGTCACTATTGGCGACCGCATCTCAAACGTAATCTTCATCGGCTCGAATGTATCCGGGTCGATCTGCTCCCCGTATGCGTCAAGCGATGGGTAATGGATCATAACTGCCCCAGCTTTGCCAGATATGCTTTGATCTGATCCACATTCTCAGCGACCCATGTCTCGTACTTCTCGACTGCGGCCTCATCGATCTCGTAGTCCATTTTGATCATGCCAAAGCCCCTGCCCGACATGCCCCCGATCTTGGGGTACTGCATGAATTGGTAGAGGGTTGCCATGAATGCCCCCCTCTCAAGCTCGTTGCAGTCTTTGAGCGTGAAGTAGTGGCTGAACTCAGTCCCAGCCGCCAGCACCTCAGTCTGATACCGCATCTGCTGCTTTTGAGCATCCTTGTCATTGCCTTTCGGCTTGTCCTCCATGTCGTCCCTGCGAGTATGGGCGACCTCATCAAGCAGGCTGTGGATGCTGATGTTGCTCTCGATCCCGGTCCTGATAGCCGTCTGGCAGGATATGGGGATCATCTGCCCGACATCGAGCTTCCCGCCGATCATCTGCTGCCCGATTGTCGTACCCCATACGCTCATGAGCGGAAGCATTGTTCGCAGCTCATGAATGAAGTTCATGTCGATTGTGCCGCCTCCTGCGCCCTTCTTAAGCATCCCTCCACTAAAAAGAGCGTGCTGCACATCCTCGCCGAGTTGATCTTTCTTGATGTCAAGCATCTCCAGCAGTCTAAAAGAGCCTCTGCGCCGCATGATTCCGCGCAATGCATTTCCTGAAATCACCGGAATCTCAACGATCTTCCCTCGAAACAGGGTCTTCTCTCGCTTAAACTGCGCAATAGTGCTTAACGTCTCCCCTATGTGCGATATAGGTTCTTGCGATATTATCTTTCCTTCAATTCTTTCATACATCTTCTTATTCGCCTCCTAATGTCTGTTGTTTGTTCTTCTCTGCCTCGCGCTCTGCTTTTCTGATGTCGTTCTGTTCTCGTAATAGCAACACGAGATATTGATTCTCTGCGATTATCAGTTCCAATACATCAAGATCGAGTTCATGTTTCTCGATTCTTTGTATTGCGATTCTTGCCTGCTCAGCCCATTCGCCATACGGTGCAGCTTCCATCTTCCGGCATAAGTTGCCATAGAAATGCGTAAACCTGCCGGTATGCGCCGCGCTCCGTATCTTTGCGGCGAACTCATCATAGATTCGCATCCTGCGCCGGGATCCCACCGAATCCCAGTTTATACCATGCCAGACACTCTCCACAACATCCAGAGCGTCTTTTCTAATCTCCTCATCCATTCGCTCACATTCGATCATTTCTTATCCTCCTGTTTAGCAGCCTCTTCTGGCTTATTTAGTGCGTACAATAGCAGTTCAAATACCATCGATCCCCTATACTTCTTTAGCTCTGCCTCATCTCGCTGCCAGTTTTTCAGCCCATACTCAAAAACTCGCTTATGGATGTAATTGCCCTTTCCGATCTCGTTTACCTTGTTGAAAGTGACATACATCATTTTCATCAGTTCAAACAACCCTCTGTACTTGTTTGGACTGAAAAGGATCTGACGGTCTTCAAACTGGACATAGAACAGCTTCTGTGATTGATTCACCCTTGCCTTAAATGATCCGTGTTTCTTGTACGAGGCGGTCACAAAAAACACGAACGGGGGCTCTGGCGGGTTAAATAGGTGCTTGCCTATCTCATCTCTCTTGAAATAGACTAATTCCAGTTCTGTCGCAATGTACTGCGACCTACGCATATGCGGCTCCTTGATGCACCATGCACACGCCTTGCATACATGCGATGCAGACATATCTAAGAGGGCGTTCCAATCCGTAAACGCACTGCTCACAACCTTTCTAATTGGAACGCCCTCCTCGATATACTGCCCGCATACAGCACAGATCCCTTCTGTGGGTACGGTCTCAACAGCAGGGGATCCTGCTGCGTTGTATATCAATTCAGTTGCTGGAACACTCCCCCAAACGCTCTTTCTCTTACCCTTCACAGATTACTCCTCCCACATTGCATACGGGTACAGGTAATCCAAGCTGCTGCCAGCCGCACACTTTCGCTCGCGCGTTG
>QMOR01000254.1 GCA_003648285.1 Bacteroidota bacterium | reverse complement strand
TCGCTGTCGATTATGATTTTAGTGAAAATCTGTAAAATCTGCTGGGCCTCGCGATGTGGGGTGGTTAGTCCTTGAAGTCTATTATTTAATTACAATTATCAATCCTCTGTACCTTTGAAGAACTTCACAATTACATTTCTCGTCCTGTTTGCATCAATCAAATTGAGCGCCATCAATTTTGACGGAACTCTGCTTACGCTTGACGGCGATACAATTCACTGTGAAATTCAGTTTAGTGACTTTAATACTTATGCGCATAAAGGGGAGATTCTGAGCACAAAGAAAATCACAGTATTGATCGATGGCAAGAAAATGACATATGCCGCAGATGAACTGATGAATTACTCCGTACTCATAAATAAAACCTGGAAAACATACTGGGGTGTCAACACCATCAAAAAGAAATACCAATTTATGAAAAGGGAGGTCGATGGCAAGCTCACCTTGTACTCCGCTATCACCTATAGCTCGATAAATTTGCGATACAACTGGCAATACGTTTTTGTAAAACAGGAATTGTCTGCCAGATTATACCTGGAACATGGTACTTCCAGCAATAAACAAAAACTGACAAAATTCCTGGCCGAATGCCCTGTGACTACGGGACTTTTCTACTCCGGAGTCATCGACATTGGAAACCCTGCGCATTGGAAACTCATCGCACAAAAGTATAATGCGGAATGCTAACGCTTTGTAGAAACTGAGCAAGAGAATATAATTAGCCCCCGTCTCGCGCCATCTCGGAAGGAGTCGTTTCCCGAAGTGATGACTATGGCATGGATGAGTATCTCCGAAGGAGTCTTTTCCCGAAGGAGTCTTTTCCCGAAGTAATGACTATGGCATGGATCAGCATCTCCGAAGGAGCCCTTCGGACCGGCATCACTCAATTCTCAACAAATAGTCCTTTGCCACCACTTCACTTCGTCTAGCAGGATTGAGGAATTTCAGGGATAATTTTGTCACATCAAAATGGTCAAATTCCCGGTCTACCACAAAGTTAATTCCGATTTCAGCGAGCTTGTCTTTTCCGGGTTCATTTGTAAAAATCCATATTCCGGAAGCATCGGCGATAAATTTTTCGTCTGCAATTTCTATGATTGACCTTGAGTAAAAGTCCAGGGAGTTCATAGTTACTGCGAAGAAGTAAATTGACTCCGTCGGCAATTGTTTTTCAACAATATATCGTCCTGCGACAGTGCCTGACTGGTATGCTAACAATGTTGGATAAAAGTGTGTGTTCAGCACAAAGTTTAATCCTATGATTGTGAACAACGCGGAGTATATGAGTTGATTAATACCTGTACGCTTGATGATAAGCATGTATGCTGAGGCACCAAACATCAGAACAGCCACGATTATCACGAGCCAGTTTTGCAACGAAAACGCCATGGCTGACAGGACAGCTACCAGTAGCCATGCTGTCGAGAAGATCACCCATTGCAGAATCAAAAATACCTTTTGCCCCTTGCCGGAATCAATGACTTCCCATATCGTTCTGGCAGCAATAATTGCAATAAATGGAAAGACGACAAATATGTAATGAGGCAGTTTGTAATGTGACAAGGACATGGCGGCAAATGTGATCACGAACCCTCCCAATGTAAATACCTCCCTGGGTTGAAGCCCTGAAAGTTTTGATTTGATCAGCTCCACGAGGCTTTTGCCAACACCGTATATTGCGAAGAATGTCCATGGTAAAAATGCCCAAAGGAAAGTGTGTACGAAATAGAAAATTGTCGAATCGTCGCTCCATTCATTTTGCCCCGTGATGCGCCCAAAGCTCTGTGTCCAGTAGTAGAACTCCAATCCGTCCCATCCAAATTGTCTGTACAGCCCATATGACATTGGCGCCAGTACTGCACCAAGCACAGCCAGGCCAATAAGCCACTCCCATCGGAATATTGCCTTCCAGTTTCTTTGATAGGCGATCTCAGATCCGAGTGCCCATATGGCGACCATCAAGCCTATCGGTCCCTTTTCGAGCATAGCCAATCCGATTCCCACCGCAGCCAGAATGACACTCAGCATTGTTCTTTCTCTCAGAAAAACCGCCAGCTGCCACAGACCGAATATCAGAACATTGGCCAGGATCGTATCCGTTCGCACGTCGTGAGAAAACAAAAAATACGCCTGACTACTGTACAAAACCAAAGCCGCAAGCTGACCGGTCCGTCTGTCGTAGTACATCTTTCCCAACCTGAATGTTGCGTAAATTCCCAATAAGAGAAAAAGAAAACTTGGCAGCCTGAATGCAAAACCCGAAATACCAAATACCTTGAATGACAGCGCTGTCACCCAGAACAAAAGCGGCGGTTTGTCCAGATAGTCCGCATGCCTGTGCTGAACCTGGAGGAATTCTCCCGACTCCAGCATTTCACGACTTATTGAAGCATACTGAGCTGCATCGACATCCATAATGTCAATACAAAGCATCCCAAGAAGATGCACCACGGTGATCATCCCGAAGAGTATCCAGAACCAGCCCTTATCGATATTGATTTTGTTGTGCATTAATGATTGGCTTTACGCGTTGTTTTCGAGGTCTCCCTACAGCCCATCCCACATCAAATACGCCTTCAGGAAACCACCAATCTCCCCGTCCAGGACCGCATCGGTATTCCCCGTTTGAAACTGGGTGCGGTGATCCTTGACACGACGGTCGTCGAGGACATAACTGCGGATTTGTGAGCCCCACTCGTTCTTCATCTTACCAGATTCGACCTGTGCCTTTTCGGCAGCCTGACGCTCTATCTCGCGCTCGTATAGGCGCGATTTGAGCATCTGAATCGCCTTTTCACGATTCATGTGCTGTGATCGCTCTTTCTGACACTCTACGACGATTCCGGATGGCAAATGCCGCACGCGGACCGCAGATTCCGTCTTGTTGACATGCTGACCACCGGCACCACTGGCGCGGAATGTATCCCAATCGAGATCGGCAGGATTGACATCGATCTTGATGGTATCATCCACGAGTGGATGCACGAAGACGGAGGCAAAACTCGTCATGCGTTTTCCCTGCGAATTAAATGGGCTGATACGCACGAGGCGGTGCACACCATTTTCACTTTTGAGCATGCCGTAAGCATAGTCACCCCGCACCTCTATCGAGACAGATTTGATACCGGCGACATCGCCGTACTGCTTATTCAATTCCGATGTTTTGAGGCCATTCTTCTCCGTATACATCAGGTACATCCGCTCGAGCATAGCCGCCCAATCGCAACTTTCTGTACCTCCGGCACCCGCATTTATTTCCAGGATTGCACCGAGTTCGTCTTCGGGTTTGTTGAGTGTAGAATGAAATTCCACGTCCTCCATAACGGTGAGTGCTTTCTGATAACGCCTCTCCACTTCCTCTTCACTCGCCTCACCTTCTTTCAGAAACTCCTGCAGGACTTCGAGATCATCGACCTCTTCCTGTACCCTGTTGTACTGACCTATCCAGTGCTTGTGGGTCTTCATCTCGCCATGGATCTTTTTGGCGGTTTCCTGCTTACTCCAAAAATCCGGATCCAAAGTGAGTTGCTCCTTGTCCTTGAGCTGTATTTTGCGGTTATCTACGTCAAAGATACCCCCTTATGACGTCCACCCGGTCTTGTAGTTTTTTAAATTGATCCCCTGTCATATTCCTGAATACTAACGTACGTTTTCAAGCTCAATATAAAAGATGAGGTCCGCACTGGCCGGAATGACCGGAGGCGATCCACGCTCACCATACGCCAGATCTGTAGGCACAAATAGCGTCGCTATCGTTCCGGCATTAAATAATGCAAAGCCTTCATCCCAGCCCGGGATGACCATGCCCATACCAACCTGAAAGCTGAAGGGCTGACCGCGTTGAAATGAATTGTCAAACATCACACCATCAGTAGCAAGTATGCCAAAATACTGGGCATCTATAATTGTTCCCTGTACCGGGCGCTCCCCTACTCCCTGCTTGTGTACGATATAACCCAGGCCACTTTCTGTGCGCTGGATTTGCGCATCGAGCTCGCCATTTTTGTATGCATTATAGTTTTTCGCCACCAGGGCTTCGATGTCATTGTAGCGCTCTTCCGTCTTGCGCATCTGATTTGATCGCCATGTTTCGAATGCCTGAGGCTTCATGATATCCATCACCATGATGTCGTAAGTGACAAACTCTACATCCGGCGGCAATTGCGGTCTTTGTGCCTTGAATGAATCAAGCGGATAATCAAACCGCAGGCTATCCCCAATGCTCATCAATGCGATCATGTCCTGCAAAGGTGCCAATTGTCCCCTTGGATCACTCGCCAGCGGCAACTGTACAGGAGTCGGTTCTCCCTGATCGCGACTGTCAAAAATCATTGAATCTTTGGCAAATAGTTTTGCGTGAATGAAGATAAAGTCTCCTTCAGCACCAGGCTCTCCCTCTGCATCGACGCACATCACATATGCATAGCCAGAATCCGACTTCTCCACACTATCACTTGCCCCGGCACAACCGGCTACTACTAAAGTGAGGGATGCCAATGCTCCCAATAAAAAATTTCTCATGATCTTAGTTTATGTAGTACACCCTGACTTTCAAGATAGCCCGGCAATACTCCTTTTAAATATTCAATAGTTTCTGTCAATGATTGCTTTCCCACACCACCGGATGCATTCTTGTGTCCGCCTCCGTTAAAATAATCCCGCGCCAGCCCCTGAATTGAAATGTCCCCTTTGGACCGAAAAGACATCTTGATTGTGCCATTCTGATCCGTGACAAAAATGGCAATGCGCATCTTTTCCATCATCAGGACATAATTGACAATACCCTCTGTATCTCCTCGCTGAATGCGAAACTTTCGGAAGTCATCCTTATTCAGGAAGATAATGCCCGTCTGAAGATCACTGAGTACTTCCATTCTATTGGCGATGCAATGCCCGATGAGTTTGAGTTGCTTTTCGGTGAGGCTGTTAAAGAGTTTGTTTTGCAATCCGTAATCATCCACCCCAATAGCTTTGAGATGTGATGCGATCTGAAACAGCCGCTCGTTTGTGCTAAACTTAAACGACCCCGTATCTGTCAGCAGGCCTGTAAAAATCGCAGTCCCCATTTCCTGGTCAATCATAAACTTGTCACCGAGCATGTCGATAAATACATGGATCAGCTCGCACGTAGAGCTCGCCTTAGGGTCTGTCAACTCCCAGTCGGCGATCGGCTCGGGGTCGAGGTGGTGATCAATCATGATCTTGAATGCCTCGGATTCTTGCACAACAGGGCCGAGCCTGTCGATTCTGTCCAGTCCGTTAAAGTCCAGAAAGAAAAGGATATCGCTCGTCTCAATGACATGCGTGGACTCCTCCATTTGGGCGACCGAAACGAGTGATGATTCGATGCCTTCCAGGTAAAGAAATATCGGCGGGTAGTCTGTCGGGAAGATGACGGTAGCGGTATGCCCCTTCATCTCCAGGTATGACTTGAGTGCGAGGGACGATCCTATGGCGTCTCCATCGGGGTT
>QMOR01000253.1 GCA_003648285.1 Bacteroidota bacterium | reverse complement strand
GATTTAGAATTTTATACGGTGCAGTACCATGGAGTGCCAGTCCGGATGGTTCAGATTTTGCCTCAAACACATATACCTCATACCCCAGGGTTCGCAATTCACAAGCACATGCGATTCCAGCGGGTCCCGCACCAATGACACCTATTTTTTTATTATTTGATTTCGGTAATTCAGCAAGAGGAATATCAGAGTGGATTGCCTGATTGCATGCGAATGTTTGCAACGCGCCTATTTCGACAGGAAGTACGTCTTGTTCATTGTACACACAAGCACCCTCGCAAAGCACTTCCGTCGGACAGACCTTGCCACATATTTGTCCAAAATAGTTCGCGCTGTATATTGTCTTGGCAGCGCCCATCACATTGCCTGAATTTATCTGCCTGATAAACATTGGAATATCTATACCGGATGGACACGCTGTAACACAAGGTGCGTCATAACAGAACAAACACCGCGCACTTGCTTTAGCCGCAATCGATGCATCCATGAGCGGATGAATCTGTTTAAAATTTTCAAGCAAATCTTCTTCTGTAGCGGGTCGTTTGAATTCAGCCATCTAAAGCTCCGTTATTTTTGAATAGGTCTCAGGGCGTCTGTCCCGATAAAACTGCCAGACATTGCGCACCTCCTCAATCATGTCGAGATCAAATTCGGATACAAGGAGTTCATCCTTATCCTCCGATGCCTGGGCAAATATCTGTCCCCTTGGATCGACGAAATAGGACGAACCGTAAAACTCACCAATATTCCAGGGACCTTCGGTGCCTACGCGATTGATGCACCCCATAAAATATCCATTTGCGGCAGCGTGAGCGGGTTGCTCGAGCTTCCAGAGATACTGCGACAAACCCGCCACCGTTGCCGATGGATTATAGACAATTTCGGCCCCATTCAATCCCAGTATGCGTGCACCATCCGGAAAGTGTCTGTCGTAACAGATATACACGCCCACTTTCGCATACCGCGTCTCAAAGACAGGGTAACCCAAATTCCCGGGCTTAAAAAAGAACTTTTCCCAAAACCCCGAAGTGTGTGGAATATGCATCTTGCGATACTTCCCAAGATATGTCCCATCGGCATCTATCACAGCTGCTGTGTTATATAGCACTCCAGGCTGCTCCTTCTCAAAGATCGGTACGATCATGACCATATTATAGCGCCTCGCATACTCCGCCATCCGTTCAGTCGTAGGGCCGGGCACCGACTCAGCAGAAGCATACCACGCACTATCCTGACCAGGGCAGAAATATGGTGTATTGAAAATCTCCTGCAAACATAAAATTTGCACGCCTTGCTCTCCGGCAGATTCGATATAAGGAATGTGCTTCTGCACCATCGCTTCCATGATCTCTGCAATACTCCCTTCTCCTTCAGTCATTCCCAAACTCATCTGTATCAGTCCGGATTTAATTATTCGTGGCATTTAATTTCTTTTTATTCTACTATCTATTCTTTTTATGAATGTTGCTCTTTTTTTGGGTTTTAACTTTTTTCTAATTTTGGATTTTGGATTATTTGTCCCAAGGACTCCTTCGGAGAATTTTGGATTTTGAATTATTTGTCTCCTGTTCTTTATTGTTAAGTGTTAACTCATATTCTTAATTCTATCAGGCGAATATATCAGACTTCAATCACATATCTCTATGCCCACTACTCGTACCCAAAACGTCATTCATCCACTCCAAATAGCTTCGTATTCTTGACGCATCTGGGTTTACGGGCTCATCGGGAGAACACATCAAACCATCTTGGATAACTTGTCACGCTTAATAAACTGCCCGTATCCTTTATTTATTTGAACTTCTCCATTATCAATAGCGATTTCTCCTCGCAAAATGACCGTCTCCACCTTTCCCGTCACTTCCCATCCTTCATAGGCTGAATAATCCACACGCATATGATGCGATTCTGCTGAAAGCGTATGTTGCCTATTTGGATCAAAAATCACCAGGTCCGCATCGGAGCCAACTGCGATACATCCTTTCCGCGGATGCATGCCGAAGATCTTCGCCGGATTGGTGGACGTCACCTCAACAAACTTATTTGCGCTGATTCGCCCCTTCTCCACCCCTTCTGACCACAGCAACTCCATACGATGTTCGATCGCGGGGTGGCCGTTGGGGATTTTGGAAAAATCGTCTTTGCCCATCAGTTTCTGGTCCCAGTTAAATGGACAATGATCTGTGGCAACGACTTGTATAAGCCCTTGATTGATTCCTGCCCATAGCGTTTCCTGATCTTTGGGTTGTCTGAGTGGCGGGCTCATCACCCATTTTGCTCCGTCTTCCTGTTCGTAAAGCCCTGCATCGAGAAGCAGGTATTGGATGCACGTTTCCACAAACACCTTCTGATTTCTTTTTGTCGCGTTGCGCACCTGATCAAGTGCCCCTTCGCAAGTCAGATGCACGATATACGCCGGGACGTCCGTGTAACGCGCCATATCCACAAATCTTCCGGATGCCTCTGACTCCGTGATTTCCGGCTGAGACAGATAGTGGTAAAGTGGTGATAGCTTCCCTCCACTCCGGTGTTTTGCGATAAGATGATCTATCATATCGCCATTTGTGGCATGCACGGTGACCATCCCTCCTTTGTCCTCAACCTCTGCCATCAAATCTACCATCTGACCATCATCAATCATCAAGGCCCCTTTGTAGGCCATAAATGTCTTGAACGTTGTTATCCCCTCATTTTCAATCAATTGAACAATCTCTTTCCGGGTATCTGCATTAAAATCTGTGACTGCCATGTGGAACGAATAGTCCCCGTAGCAATTCCCATCGGACCTTCCTTGCCATTGCTCCAAAGCATGATGAAGAGACTTACCCTGCGTCTGCAGGATAAAATCGATCACCATTGTCGTGCCCCCATGCAGCGCGGCTAGCGTACCCGTTTCATGCGAATCACTTGAGTACGTCCCCATAAATGGCATGTCGAGATGGACGTGCGGATCGATCCCACCGGGAAAGATGATTTTTCCGGATGCATCGATCTTGTGATCGGCATCTCCTTCCATGCCGTCTGCAATAGCGACGATGATATCTTCTTCGATGAGGATATCTGCGATGTAGTCGTCAGATGCCGTGATGATCCGGCCGTTTTGTATGAGGATAGACATTGAGCTTATTGTTTTACACTCTCAAATTATAAAATTTTGCGGTGTCCGCGGAGTTGGTGTGCCCCTGAAGGACAGACAACGACATTACAGCATGAAGATGAGTAAGGTCTGCGAGAGTGCGAAAGATAGTAGTACTATTGTACAAGTACAATCGTACTTCTTGCCATGATTAGAATCCGTACAAAACACGCTTTATGAAATCCGTATTCCTTCTACTTTTTACATGTTGCATTCTGACTGGGTTACAAGCACAGACACATCAAATAGATATACACCCAAACAACAGAGTCGCTTCTCTCCTGATGAGCATGCAGGAATACGGGGATTGGAAAACCAATGATGCATACAACAATCAAGGAATCAGGGAAGCGCTGTTTCAGGATATCTATCAAAAATTTAGCGACCAGTACGATTTCATTTTCTTAATCCTCAATGAGGATAACAGACCGGACAATCTGCCATTTGGCCAACTCATACAGGTCTCTAATGATATCACCGGCCTGGGGCTGAGTGATTTTGACAATACAGAAAATTACGGCTCTGACGGCATGCTACAAGCTGTCATACATCTTACTCAGCGAAATTATTTGCGGTCGGGTCCATCTCTCCACGAGCTCATGCACAACTGGGGAAATTTCGGGATTCCAACAGAATCTGTGGCAGCTCCGGGTAATGGATTGGAGTCATTCCCATTCATACCGCATTGGGGATTTACCGGCGGGAGTAGCAGGGGTCAGCTCGGTGGTTTTGATCAAAGCACATTGATTGATAATGGTGGTGGCAACTATAATGTGGGCTCCTTTGGGCCAAACGCCAATGGTGGCAACTCCGTCCCGTTCAATGAACTTGAGCTCTATCTGATGGGGATGATCCCGGCGTCTGACGTTTCAAATTTTGATGTCTTTGCCGACATCACATCACTTACGATCAATACTGATGATTTTGATTTTGAGGCATCATCACGTACCACTTATACACCTGCTTCGCTCGAGGCTTTGTTGGGAACGAGAGTGCCGGGTAGTACTACGGCTCAAAAAGATTTCAACGCATTGATTGTCGTGCTTACCGATGCGCCACTCACGACGGCAGAGTGGGACGTTGTGGATAATGATGCAGAAAGGTTTTCCAGAACGGAATCAGACGGATCGACCAGCTATAATTTTTGGGAGGCAACGAATCAATTGGGAACGATTGACTTTAGCATTGATTGCAATGTGACTGGAATAGATACCAGGATCGAGTGCGA
The DNA here is from genome assembly GCA_003648285.1 of Bacteroidota bacterium. Taxonomy (GTDB): domain Bacteria; phylum Bacteroidota; class Bacteroidia; order Chitinophagales; family Saprospiraceae; genus B8-G4. The sequence continues at coordinate 1,114 of QMOR01000253.1, read as the reverse complement.
CTCACTTGTGTGGCTCGATGGTAATACGTACACCACGAATAATAACACAGCCACGCACACCATTACAGGTGGAGCAGCCAATGGCTGTGATAGTATGGTCACACTCGAATTGACAATTCTACATAGCGGATTTGCTATAGACGTCGCGACCTCGTGTGAATCATATATCTGGATTGATGGAAACACATATACTTCAAACAACAATACAGCTACGCATGTCTTTGTTGGAGGAGCAGCCAATGGCTGCGACAGTGTCATCACACTCGATCTGACAATTCTTCATGGTACAACAGGTGAAGATATCGTGACAGCTTGTGATGCATATATCTGGATTGACGGTATTACGTATACATCAAGTAACAATACAGCTATGCATACGATTACGGGGGGAGCGGCAAATGGTTGTGATAGTGTTGTCACTCTTGATTTGACCATTTTGCCGAGTGCCAGCGGTGTTGATGTGCAATCTGCCTGCGATGTGTATACATGGATTGATGGCGTGACTTATACGTCCAGTAATAATACGGCCATGTACACGATCATTGCTGGAGCTGCCAATTCATGTGACAGTCTTGTTATGCTCGATCTAACCATTATTGAAATTGACGCATCGGTTACTGTTGTTGGTCCGGAAATAACTGCAAATATGTCTGGAGCCACATACAGATGGTTGAAGTGTGACCCAGGTGCTGGGTATATCGTCATAGACGGTGAAACCAGTCAGTCGTATACCCCTACATCAACAAACAACTACGCAGTGGAAGTGACGTACGAGTCATGTGTAGACACATCAGAATGCGTCCGCGTCACGATCACCTCCATCAGTCAAGTATTCGAAGAGGATAAATTGCGCATCTACCCAAATCCAACAAACGGGAAATTTACAGTGCGCATTGAATCCAGTCATGTTTATATAAAGGAAGTGACCTTGCACAACTCAATCGGCCAAACAATATTCAAGTATCAGACAAACACAAATCAAAGCACCTATACACATGATTTAACGAGCTATCCTGCGGGTATTTATTTCGCGCTTGTTAAGAATAGTATTGATCAATTGGCAATTAGAAAAATTATTGTGCATTGATTTGGCCTCTTTGCTTATCCTGCATGT
>QMOR01000252.1 GCA_003648285.1 Bacteroidota bacterium | reverse complement strand
TAGAATTACCATTGTATAACCAATAGGTATATCCCCTTCCAGGGTTAAAAAGCTTTTGGGAGGGGGTATCCTATTATATCACTAGAATATTCGATTGTGCCTTAAAACAGTTGATCCAGGTTGTGTCTGGATCGCATAGTGTGGGCTTAAGCTGGTGGAAGGTTGGATTAGGTGATATGTTCTTATGGTATGCCGCAATATTTGCACATCATGCAGCCGCGGCATTGGTTGTAACAAGCAAAGGAGGATGCCAAAAATGAAAATAAGCGCAAGAAATCAGATTGAAGGTGTTGTGAAGAAAATCGAGAAAGGGGAAGTCGCATCTACCGTAAAGATCGAGATCGCAGAGCCTGCTATCCTGACTTCGATGCTAACGAAAGAAGCCGTGTAAGATCTTGATCTGAAAGAAGGTGATAAAGTAGAAGCAGTGATCAAAGCGACAGAGATACTGATACTAAAGGAATAATAGGTTCCAACCGGACTCTTTTTTTTCTTTTTTATGCAACATATTCTTATGCTACAGAACACCAATATACTTTGAGTGACGAAATGATAACTCTAAAAGAATTTATTGCTAAAGATAATACTTTATTAACAGCCGCAGGCGTTTTTGGCGCTTTAGTGGCTGTTTTTACATCCTCTGACATTTATAGTGGGAGTATTCTTATACCTTTTTCCATTTTTTTAATGTTTTATCTGCTTTGTACAGAAATTATTGATGATTTACCAGAGTAGAGTGAATCATCAACTAAATTAAAAATTTTTAGAATCAGTTTGATATTATTTGTACTACAAATTTGGTATATTATTCTTTTTATTTATGCGATGGAGTTCTTAATAACTAATATAAGAATAGTATTGTTTGTAATTTATGCAGGTATATCTGGAAAATTACTGATTCCTAACAAGTTGTTCACGAATATCGAAAAAAAAATTAATAAAAAAGAAAGTAGTAAGTATCATAGATTATCTTATCTTTTATTGATTCTCTTCTTGATAATTTTCATATTAACCGCAAACTTTCTTCTTGCAGTATACACAGAAAAATATGTAATTTATATATTAAATTATAAATTTATATAAATATGGGAGTTTGTACATGTTTGAAAGTATTGGGAATTAGAAATAATGATTACCGAAACTAATCTTTTTAAACCGGACTCCCGTAGAATCCTCGTCTATGCAGTATGCAGTCAAAAATATCGAGCGCTTGCACCGTTTGAAATCACTGACATGCAGCCACGTGGTTCATTCATACACCAACCTTGCGCCCACGCCCACCTCCCTTAGGTCTACAACTCGGGATAACATAATCTTCGAATTCAAGTCAATGCAGTGGGCGGCATGTACAGTTCCCGGTTGTAATTCCTTCATGTACTCATAAGTTCCCTGTAGTTGTTCGTAAGAGGGTGCGAGCAGGTGAAATCCCCCGATTATGTCAACCACTCGATCATCACCGCAGACCCCTTTTGCATACTCAATGATGTTGCAGATCCCTGCATGTGAACAACCCGTAACGATCGTGAGCCCTTTCGGCGATGTATAAACCAGAGCGGAATCGTCGATCACATAATCGTCTTCGTAAGTTCCATCTCGCAGGATTCTCCCAACCGGCGCCACCGCTTCAAAGTCATTCGTTCGTTCGATCTCACCGAGAAAAACCAGATTATCGGTCAGCCACAGGGGTTCCTTGCTCAATCTCATATTGAAGTGGCAGGATAGCTTATCTTCCGAGATTAAAGAGCCGATTTCAGGGATACCGTCAACTGTTCTGGTTAAAAATGCAGAAGGATGGGCTACAAGAGTTGGATTATCACAATTTACCTTTTCCATTCTTGTTTCGGTATAGAGTTTGATCAGATGGTAAAGACCCCATGTATGATCAAGATGCCCGTGAGAGAATACTACAGTGTCGAGGTCCAGCAGGTGAATGCCCATCTTTTCCGCGTTTATTATGAACGCATCCGAATATCCTGCATCAAACAGGATACTGGTGCCGCAGTCTCGAAGGTGATAGGACACTCCCGGCTCACCCTGAAAGTAACGATCTGTCAGGGTATTGTTATCCACAAGAACGCTCAATTCCAGCATTATGTCATTCCATCATCACATAAGCCCATGACCCTGATATCAGTCGTACAACAACCGGGTCTCAACATCTGCAAGTGTCGGTTGGATGATCTCAGTCCATCGCGGAGAGTTCCACGTCCCGAGTGCTTTATGCGCCTCATAGTAGTTCTGGGGGATCGGATGCGTCCCTATCACCACGTCAATCCCATATTTTGTCCGGATAAAGTCACGGAAGTGAGTCACACGAGGGCATGGCGGATATCCGACGACAAGCCCTGTTGCGAGGTGTATCACCTCCGCCCCATTCTTCTTCATCTCCTCTGGAGCGTATTCGATATTTCCACCAGGGCAGCCACCACACGCAGTATATCCGACCAGTTTCACCTCTTTGCCCTCATAAATGCTGAATGCCCCCTCCCTGTTGTTAAGCGCCCTCAGACACTTGCCTCCGGCACACACACGGTAGCGGTCGCATATAATAATCCCAACCTGGATTTCATCGCTCATTTTAAGTCCTCCGCAACTTTTGGTCTTTGATTGCAGGTTCTTATGGATCGTAGGCAGTAAATGCTTTTTGGACGCAGATGATCTTTCGCCCCAAATATCTCACAGGATTATTTCATTTTTTTCTTCGCTTTTGCAAGTTTCTTCTTTGCATCGCCACTTCCGGACGCAGCTTGTTTTTCAAGATCTTCCAACATTGCCTTTTTCTTAGAGCTCCTTCTTACCATATCCTTCTTAGACATTGCCATAGGAAGTACATTTTGAATTGCACCGTACTTAAATGATTTCAGAAAAACTATGTTGTGCCAGCAAAACTGCTACCAAATCCCCTCTCACTGGTGCGCTTTACCATAGATGATCCTGAGGTGTTTGGGGCATTTTCCTTAACGATGTACGCCGTTTCATACGTGCTCCCCGCACCAGCCTCGCATATCGGAAACCCTGATTTCATGCCGATACCGATATATTCCTTGAACGCCAGATATGTCCATCATGCCAGAACACCCTCGCCCCCTGATACCGGAAAAACTCCTGTCACGCATATCAGAGAAGATGCAGAGAATCGGTTCGCTCCGCCCCCTCCCGGCAGACGCCGTAAAACGACTCCATGAGGAGATGCGGCTTTTGCACACCTACCATTCCAATGCAATAGAAGGGAACACCCTGACACTTTCTGAGACAAAGCTTGTGCTGGAGACTGGCATAACCATTGGCGGAAAGGCGCTTGCGGACCACATCGAGGCAACCAATAACGCGAGAGCATTTGATCTCACAGAGGATCTCGCAAAAGGCGGTAGAGCGATAGACTACGTCACAATCCAGGAAATCCATGAGGTTGTGACCGCAGGCCTTCTAACAGATTCCGGCAGATACCGCACCCATAACGGGAGGATAGTCGGAGCAAAAAAGACGCCACCTGACTGGTCAAAGGTGATCGGGTTGATGGACCGGCTGATCGAAGAGATTGCTGAAAGCGGGACGCACCCGCATCATCCGCAGCGTCCACCTCATCCACATCCGGTTGAGACCGCTGCATTTCTGCATCACCGGTTTGTTGAGATCCATCCTTTCACAGATGGCAATGGCAGGGTGGCACGTCTCCTCTCAAACCTGTACCTGATTGCGAAAGGCTACCCGTCTGTAGTGATAATGACTGAAGATCGTGGGAAATACTACCAGTGCCTGCGGGCGGCAGATGCCGGAGATCTTGCGCCCTTCACCGACTTCATCGCGAGGGCTGTGAACCAGAGCCTCACGTTGTATCTCGCAATCTCTGGCGGGGCTGACGAACTGGTACCGCTGAAGGAACTTGCGACAAGTACGCCCTACTCTCAGGAATACTTGAGCTTGCGAGCAAGGCAGGGCGCTCTCGATGCAGTGAAGATCGGGGCGTGTGGCACTCGTCGAGGCGGGCGGTTGCGCGGTATGAGGAGGGTTTATAAAAATGACCGACCGTGGAAATGCTCTTCTTCAGAATCTCCCACGTCGAAATCGCGGACATCAATCTCTCAAGAGTTTTTCGCTATCTGTTCTGTTGGCAGGCTAAAAATAATGGGATCGGAATCGAGAACACTTTGTCCTGCCCAATCGGACAATCACACCAGTCTCGGATCATCGATCGGGCCATCCCGGAGTCCGGGCGCTTTCGGATGCCTCTGCCAGAATCGCTCATGTCGTCCGGGGGCTCCTGCGCAGCGAAAAGAACGGGCTTTCGCGTATCCGTGGGGTGTTTTTGGTTCCAGCCTGCCGCCGTCCGAAACCTCTTCTTTTCGTCGAGCTTGATGTGCCCCCGGTGTGACCTTACCCGGTAACCAACAGAGATGATGGCAGCAAGGTTGTAGTGCTGCGTGTCATAAATTTTTCCATCATCGGCAGTTATCCGGAATTTCCAGACAACTGATTCCTGCACAAGCTCACCCTCCGCGAAAATGTTTTAGATGTGTTCGTTGATCGTGCCTCCAGGCAATAGATTCTCAAGCGCCTGATTTCCCCTAAGAGTTTTTCGCTGTTAATTCTCGCAACAAGCCGCAAATCCGGTCAAAAGTTGTCTCGCTGACGCGTCCGAACGTTTTTACTACAATTGACTGGGCAAGTGTGTAGATCTTATCAACGCGGATGCGACTTGGTCTCATGAGGCTTCCAAGTTCAAGAGCATCGGAAGTAATCACAAATCCATAGTCGGCTGGTTTTAGATTCGAGGTCATAGCCACAACCACGATATCGTCGGTTTCCCGGTTGTATTTGTCATTGGAAATTATGATTACCGGACGGCGTCGGTATGATGACAGATCCGTAAATGGGATTGGGATCAGGACGATGTCCTTTTGATCAAGCATCGTTCCATTCCTCATCATCGATCGGGTTATCCCAGAATTCAAGTGTGCTTTCAGAGGCTTTCGTCAGATCACTGAAGTCATCCGGGAACTCCCGCACAACAAAAAGAACAACCCGAGTTCCCTTCGAGAGGGGGGTTTTCAGCTCCAACCTGCCGCCGTCCGAAACCTCCATATCGTATTTGAGTGCGGTCTGGTGCATGAGTGGTTATTTCGCAGTTCTGGTATATTATAGTGTGGCGTGGTGTGGTTGAGTTTTTCCGATTTTACGCTTCGATGATCTCATTCATCAGTTAATTCGAGTAGCGTACTTGGTATGTAGCTCACGACTACTCAATTTCAGGAAATCACCAAGTTTAGCGATCCAGTCACTCAGATGCGTACTTGCGTGCCATGTGGAGATTTTACCCGATAGCCAACAGAGATGGTAACATTGCGGTTATAATAATCGACCCGGTATGCTTTACCGGTAATGTCCTAATCCGAGATAGTTAATTGGAAATAGAAAAATTCGTGCCATGTCCACAGGTGATCCGCCAATCCTTCCAACATTGCAGGGGAACTTCTTCTTTTGAACCCGTTTATGAAAT
>QMOR01000251.1 GCA_003648285.1 Bacteroidota bacterium | reverse complement strand
CGCGGATCGAATGGCAGCCCAGAAACTTTGCCGCATCGACCCATTTTTTGTGATTGTCAACGGCGATCTGACGCGCCTTGCCGTCCTTTTCAGCGAGGTTGCCTTCACGGTCGACCATGATGAGCAGCTGGGTCACTCCGTGATCAGATGCGCGGGTATTCATCTCTTTGAGATAATTGGTATCCGTTGCCTTCTTCTCAAAAAACACATTGACATATTCAATGCCGTCGATGCCAAACTCCATGGCTTTTGCTGCAAAGTCCAGATTGTCGAGGTTATTCGCAAAGAGTGCCTTGTGCAAACTCCATTGCGCAAGTGATATTTTGAGCTCTGAATCATCCATTGGATTGAAGGGTATTTTATTTGCCAAAATAGCTGGGCCGAATAACATCAGGCCCGTAGCTGACAGTCCTGAGTTTCTGATAAACGTGCGACGTGAAGAAGTGTGTTTAGTCATTGTTTTCAATATGAGTATCGTCTGAAATATACATGCTTCCTGATCCGGTATTTTTAATTGCAGACCCTGAATTATTACGTAATGTACAATTTGACAGGATAAAAGTCATATTACTTCCCGAGTGATAAATGCCGCTGCCATTCAGTTGAGCGGAGCATGCTTCAATAATACAATTTTGCAGTAAAATATTTCCATTCGACCTTATCCCTCCGCCTGACTGATCTTCAGTAGAAGTGCCAAATGCGTAACCATTTTTAATGATAAAGCCGTCAACTGTGACAGTATCAGTACCCACGTCGACAGTGACCACATGATATGCGTCATCCGTAATTGTGCCCCCCTGGCCAATATCTCCGCTGAGGACGGTGACATGCAGGCCTGGATCTCGTTGACTGAGCGCGGTCTCCACACCTGAAAATCCGCCGTACAATCTCACGCCATTCTGCAATCTGAATGCCTTTCCCTGCTCCTCGATCGCAGGCAGATATGTGCCTTCACTCACCCAGATATCTGTGATCTCTGCACACCTGCCGGCAAGGTCCAATGCGTGCTGCAAATCGGGCATGGCATCGGCCCAGGTATTACCCGTGTTTTCTCCCGTGGCATCCCTGTCCACATAGAGCCGCTGTTGCAGATCACAAATCGAATCGTAAATGAGATACAATCGTGTCGCTTTAGATGGGTCCGCATCATAGGCATATGCCTGTGCATCCCCGGTGCCAAATAATGAAAATCCGAGCGCATTGCCCGGTTGCCACGCAGGCCTGTCCACAATCTCTTGTACGAGAGCTCTCAAAGAAGGTGTAGTGATAGTGTCTTCTAGCGTCCAAAGTGGAGGTGCCCAATTAAAATACAAATCTGTTTTGGGTCGTTGAGAAATATTGTAATTGCCTGTATTGAATGGATCTGTATCATCCTGTGCTGCTCCGGATATTGTGACATTACCAGCAACAGACTGATTGAATTCGGGCGTGAACACCAGGCGTGCCTCCCTGACAAACGCACCTTGTGGAATGCCGATATCTTGAAATCTCAATCCAGTCAGATAGGAAGGCGAAAGATCGAGTGTATCCGAATATGGATTCACGCCTCCCGAGGAAATTAGCTCCTCTGCATCGTCGTTTGTACTACGGATAGTTTGGTAGAGCGTGTCAGCCGCTCGTGTCCGTAATCCCGTAAGCCAGAATTCCGAAAAATCAGCGACTTCTATTTCTACGGCGTAGCCATTGTCATATGGCAATACCAGGACGTCTGCGTTGTGATAGTATTGATATTCACCGCCAAAATTGTTTGTTAAAATGCTGTCTTCAGTTGTGCCCGAAAACTTAAATGATGCAGATTCAAACGCATCGCGAGGCACCGTGCAGCTTCCACACCCCGTGGCATTGGCAATAATCGCAAAGTCCAGTTCTGTAATATAATACCTCACCCTGACTGGTGTGACCGGGGCCTGTTCGGCAGTGACCACCCAGTTTCGCGCATAGAGATATGCCTCCCCGTCATTGCGCTGGCTGCCTGTAAAAAAGTACATATTGACATCGATACTCCCAAGATCCTGACCGTCGGGATGTACCGAAAAGACTCTTCCGTCAGGCGTGTCAAAATGCACCCAGTCGCTTCCACTGGCTGGCTGGCTGGCTGGACTAGCGCTGACCTCAGGAGCGATAGTGTTTTTCTCGTGGATATGTATGGCATCGATGCCAACACCCTCCATCTCTAATCCAATATCTGAGAAGAAGGCAAATCGAAACTGAACCTGGCTTGAATTTATTGGTACATCAATTGACGCAACATGCCAGCGTGTGTTGACATTATCCCAGGCAATTTTTACGGCGTCATTATACCAATTTGTGCCTTCGCCTACAGCACCGAGTTTGGTCCAGACCCCTCCGTTGTCAGAGAATTCCACCCAAAGAAAATCGTAGTTATTTTCCAACTCCTGGATGTGTGCAAATGAAAGCACGGGTTGTATTAATGCACTCAGGTCAAAGCATGGTGAAGTGAGAAAGCTGACTTCATCATGATGATAGTTTCCCTCGAGATTGGTTACCCATGCATTGTCTCCCGAAGCGGCTTTATGAATAATTGCAGCTCCTGGTTTGCCGAGTGCGAAAGAATTGAAGACACCCGAACTCAGCCAGCCTCCACTTCCTGTCTCGAAGTCTTCGAAATAAGGAAATACGCTTATTTCAGGAAAGCTGAAGATGTCCTGCATCAGGATGGAGTCATTATTATTGTAGGTGTCATTCTCATGATGAATCCAGACGTCAATATTGTACTTTCCGTGTGCACTGAAATCGTATGTGGTATTAAATGCATAAATCGTATCCGTGCCGGGAAGAAATTCAATTAATAGTTCTGTGACCGCCGTGTTGCCATTGACAGAATAGGACAGAGCCACCTTACTAAAGGTGTCAGGAGAAGTGTTTATCACACGTATAGAGATGTGCTCATCACCGATTCCGCAACCAGTGCCGACAGGCCCTTCAAAGCTCGCCAGTTTCAGGTCTTCAGCAGGTGCGAAGAGTTTAATATTGTCAAATGTATATCCGTCTTCAGACCCAGGTGAATCCGAAGAGGCATTGCCTTCCTGTCCGAACCGCAACTGAAAACTCGAACTGAAATTCTGATTGTTGACGGACAATGCCGATGAGATTTCAAGGCCACTGTTTAATTGTACCGCCTCCCCTGGCATCGCATGAGCTGTGTACAAATCCAATAATAAAATCCATGCAGATGTGTCGTTGCCACGAATCCAAACATTATCATGCATGTTGTCATCCGCAATGAGCTCATGGTGCATAAAGTCAAATGTCAGGAGTATTCTGTCCGTAGCTGTGTCGTACGCACTTAAATTAATTGTCGCTGATATGTCATGGATCGCGGTATTCTGATACAGCGTCTCGTCCAATGTGATTGACCTCAAGCCTTCCAGTATGAATCCATTGCCAGCCCATGTCCGTAAGCGCCCCGCTCCTGAGGTGATATTGTAGTCCCACGCTGCCAGGCCACCAAACGCAAAGTCATCTGTATCAAGAACAGTGTCGATGAGATTTTCAAAATTTTCAGTCCAGGGTAACGTAACCGCAGCATTTGGTGCCTGAATAACCGCCGTTACGAACGTATCATTTTCAGGGAATGCATCACCTGTCAGACGCGTCCATGCAGCAATGGTGTATGTGCCGGGAGCTGACAGGTCTTCAAGAGTATTAAAAGTATAGGTCGTATCACCCCCCGGGGGAATATCACCAGTGAAGGTCTCTATGAAAGGAAAACCAGCATTTACGAGATAGCCAATGTCGAAGCCTGACGCTGTATCTGTACCTGCATTGACAATCCGGACTTGCAAGGCATGCGCGTTGCTGAGGGCTGAAGTCGTATTGATCCGACCATTGTCGAGGTTGAGTATGCCAGATACCCTGAGATCATCACTCCACATGCAGTCAGTGTTTTCGGCTGGAAGAATTGACTTTGCAGCAGCTCTTGGCCCTTCGATGCCTGAAAAAGTGACTGCAGCAACCGAATACCAGTTTTTTGTCCCCTGAGTTATTCCCGCGATCGTATGATTGGTGTTGGAGGTGGTGTCGATGACAACCATATCATCATCTATATACTGGAATACACGGTAGTGATCCACGCCGGTGACACTTTGCCATGATAGCTCAGCAAAAGTGGCACAAGGCGATGTGACGGTCAATCCACCAGGAGCATCGAGAATCACAATATCGTGATTGGACGAGTCTGAAAAACTTCCAGCTGTGACCCTGATCATGGCGTTTTGCGCAAATGTGTCGGGTACCGTCCAGTTCAAATAGCGCCGTGAAGAGCTCACAGTACTACTAAGTGTTTCCCAGACACTTCCATCGAAGCTGTATTCTACAACAAATGATCCGACAGCATCGCCGTATGCATCCCAGCGAATGAGGTCTGCCGAACCGGGACGCAAGGGCTCAAATCCGTTTGGATGAATGACGGTGATGCCTGGCATGATGACTTCAAAGACGACGACGTAATGTTGATTTCCCACGGGAATATTTGATCCTCGAATCACTATTTCAAATTCACCCGCCTGAGGGTCAGAGATCGTTACCTGTTCATGATTATTCAGGGAGTCACGACCTCTTACGGCCGGCATATTCACTCCGGAAGGACTCGGATCGAGGATCCAGGGCTGGTACCATTGGTCAGTTGGATCTGACACGGTCATGTCCAGATCATTGATGATTGCAGGAGAGGCAAAGGGCGCACCAGCAGGATCGCTCCACAAGAGCATCACGCGTAGTTGAGATGCACCCGAAGGCACGTCAATATGCAATGTGATGGAATCTCCTTGTGTCAAATCTCCTTCGAAATACGAGCCTGACGTCAGGCTTTGTACTGCCCGCCGGGCGTTAACTCTTCCGTATCCAAAAAAATAGTCAGGTCCTGCCCGTCCCAGATCGTCAGCTGTATTCAGCATTAATGCCTTTATCAAGGCAGCTTTTGGTCTTGTACCATTGAGCGCGATGTACTGCTCATACATCAGCGTCGTGATGCCTGTGATGGCCGGCGAAGAATAACTCGTACCGCCTCCACCTGCAAACAGATTATTAGGCCTCGTGCTCGTGACGCCACTACCCACGGCGCAAATCTCGGGTTTGAGACGGCCATCATCGACGGGCCCCCGGCTCGATGCCCCAGTGAGCGCGTCCTTGTTGGTTGTCATACCCACAGATATCGTGTTTTTGGCACATTGCCAGCCAGTCAGGATAGTCGCATATCGCCTGGCATATGGACTGCAGGTTTTCGCCCCACTATTCCCCGCCGCGAAGACATGTGTCAGTGTATCGTGTGCATGCAATTGCGCATCAATAAACACAGAACTCAGGTCATAGTCACCAAAGAGATCGCAACTGGTCGTCCCCGAACCGTATGAATTATTGGTGATCAGCATGTCATGATCACGCATGTGTCGCTCGGCGTCTGTGATGATATTGCTAAAAAATGATGTGACAAGAGTGGCTCCCGGCGCAACACCTGTCCCTTTGGATGGATCGAGAT
>QMOR01000250.1 GCA_003648285.1 Bacteroidota bacterium | reverse complement strand
CTGTACAATGTACGACACCTGGATACCTGAAGACATTGAAAAGGCTGCTGATAAGATAAAGTCGGGTGGACTTATCCTATACCCGACTGATACAATCTGGGGAATTGGCTGTAATGCGACAAACGCCGATGCCATCTTGCGTGTAAATCGCGTGAAGGACAGACCCCCTGGAAAGCCACTCGTGATTCAGGTCGATAGCATTCCCATGTTGAAGGAGTTTGCCCGTGACGTGCATCCGCGGGTAGAGACGCTCCTTGAGTTTCACAACAAGCCCCTGACAGTCATCTATCCTGTCACCACAGGTCTGCCGGACATGCTCAAAGCGCCCGATGGCTCAATAGGCATCCGCATCACCCACGATCCATTTTGCAAAGCACTGATCGGGCTATCTGGTTGTCCACTAGTCAGTACGTCAGCCAATCAGGCCGGTCAGCCTTTCCCAAATACATTTGGCGAGGTCAGTTCGATTATCATCAAAGGCGTCGATTACGTTTGTAAATACAAGCAAGGAAGCAGGGATTTTCAGCCACCTTCGGTAATTGCGACTTTTGACAAGAGCGGGGCGTTCAAGTTTATAAGGGAGTGATTATATCTTAAGGGTCGTACGTAGGTCCTCCTTGACGACCTCAATCGCTTTGGTCACAACAGGATCTTCCTTATTGACGACTTTGTACCATGCTTCATGTCCAAAACGATATGAAGAAGCCATTGCTTTGAGCATGATGTATGCGCGATTCCAGTCCCGGTCAAATTTTTCAAAATCATCGCTCTCAGCTCCAAGTTCGATATACTCAGCGAAATCTTCCTGCAAAGCAGCTGAACGCGGAAAATCACGCAGATATGCTGCAAGTGTGAGGTGATGATCCTGATATACCGGTTCGAAACCATAAAACATATACTCAATCATTTGGGTGTATGTCACGTATAAATCATCATCATACCAACTAAACCTCGCAGGTACCTCTATGTCGGGGTCGATACCACCGTCTGCTTCTACCACCCGGCCATAGCTCGTAGTAAAAATCATGGAATCGGTCTCGCTTGCATTGCTGTTTTCGACCACGACCTCATTTTCATAGGGCCGTTGGATGCATCTCCCCGAAGGCGTATAATACCTCGCTACTGTCAGGCGGAGTGCACCGCCATTATTCAGCGGATATTGCTCCTGAACAAGACCTTTGCCATAACTTCTTGTACCCAGGATGACCCCGCGGTCATGATCTTGTATAGCGCCGGCGATGATCTCACTTGCCGAGGCTGAGCTGCCATCAATCAGCACGACGAGATTGTCAACCTCATAATATGGGTTGCCCGTGCTCTTGTACTCCATTCGCTTGGCATGTTCCCCTTCTGTATAGACAAGGATCTTCCCTTTTTCTCTAAATAACTGGCTGAGAATGTTCACTGCCTCTTTCAGGTATCCGCCTGGATTGTCTCTCAGGTCAATGACAAGATTTTTTGCATCCTCCTCTACGACCATAGTTTCCAATGCGGACATAAACTCCCTGTATGTGGTCGAGCTAAAGCGCTTGAGCTTGATGTACCCCGTGTGTTCGTCCAGCATATAGGCTGCAAGTACGCTCTCGATTGGGATCTCATCTCTTATGATGGCATATTGCATCAGTGAATCAATACCGTGCCTGACGACCTCCACATTGACCGTGGTGCCCTTTGCACCTCTCAACTGATGCACAATATCAACCTCATCAAGCTGCCTGCCAACCATGCCGGTACCATCTGCACTCACGATCCTGTCATGTGGTTGAATTCCCGCCAGGTCTGCAGGTCCGTCAGGGTTCACGTAAAGGATCACGATGGTATCCCGCAAAACGTGAAACTGCACTCCTATCCCATCAAAATGACCGGACATCTTTTCATTTATATCAAGCAATTCCTCAGGCGAGAAATAACCCGAATGTGGATCGAGCTCTCCGAGTATACTCTCGATTGCTTTCTCGACAAGCTCTCCCGAATCTACTTCATCAACGTACTGCTCTTCGATAAAACGGACGATCTCACTGATCTGATTTGCGCTCGTCCCGTCGAGCTTATCGTGTGGGCCATGTGACTTTTCAGCCATCTTCGACCCTGCGATCATACCGACCACCGCCACGATCGCAAGAAGTAGCGGCTCCCATATTTTATATCCTTTGGCTGTAGTCTTGGACATCTCTGTTTTAATCAAATATAAGAACGCTTAAAAAGAAGCACTGCCAAACACGTACCAAACAAGGCATTTAGCCCAAAAAATTAGACAAACTGTGAGCTACTCATGATTTGTGGCTCCGGACAGGTCGTTAATAGTACGTATAACGGCGTACACCCGTCACATGTTTAGCCAATCGCACAACCTGGCAGGCATATCCGTATTCATTGTCATACCACGCATAGATGATCACTTGTTTCCCGTCCGGTGATACGATGGTCGAAGGTGCATCGAGTACAGAGGTCGTGGTCATACCGACGGCGTGACTTGAAACATACTCTGTAGAGGATGAATAGTGAATTTGTTCCACGAGATCGCCGTGGAGGGAAGCCTCGCGCAGCAAGTCATTGACTTCATCAACGGTAGTTGCCTTCTCCACACCTACACTGATGATTGCCAGCGAGACATTTGGAGTTGGTACGCGCACGGCATTTCCTGTGAGTTTGCCTTCGAGCTCAGGTATCACTTTTGACACGGCCTTTGCAGCGCCAGTTGTAGTCAATACCATATTTACCGCAGCGGCTCTTCCACGACGGGGTTTTTTATGAAAATTGTCGAGCAGGTGCTGATCACTTGTATAAGCATGAATAGTCTCGATGTGCCCTTTTTCGATTTTCAGATGAGAATTTATGATCTGTATGATAGGCACGATAGCGTTGGTCGTACAGCTGGCCGCACTCAGGATGCGCTGATCGCTAAAATCAACGGAGTCCTGGTTGACACCGTGTACGATATTCGGGATATCCTTGCCGGGAGCTGTCAGGAGCACGTGAGAAATTCCTGGCTGAAGATGCTGGCCAAGAGCTTCACTGTCACGCCAAACTCCTGTATTGTCAATGAGCAGGGCATCCATGATGCCGTATTTGGTATAATCTATATCGGTTGGATTCCGGGCAAAAATGATGGCCACGCGATTGCCATTGATCACCACCTCGCGCCCGTCTTCACGTACGTCTACTGTCCCGTGAAATGTACCGTGAACAGAATCTTCTGACAGCAGGGCCATGCGTTTGATCACTTCTTCCCTGAGGTCGGGCATTTTCGATCTCAGGACTATGGCCTTCAGGCGCAACTGATCGCCACTCCCGGTAAATTCGATGATCCGTCTTGCGAGCAGTCTCCCGATGCGTCCAAATCCATAAAGAACAACGTCACGAGATGCATTGATGGACTTGTCTGCACCGATATTTTCTGCAAGCTTATTGTGAATAAACTCTTTTAAATCCGCAAACTGGTCGTGCTCTTTTTCCCATTCGAGTGACAGCGTGCCGACGTCAATTTTTGACGGTCCCAGTGTCTCTATTGCAGCAATTTCCTGTACGACAGCATGCGTCGTGTGAATATTCAGAGAAGTGCCCACATAATTGACGGAGACTTTGTGATGCTGGATCACCTGACTGGGTCGTGCATCGTAGATCGAGCGCCGAAACATGATGATTTCGATTCCCCTGTCAAACCGCAGGTCTCCGACGAGTTTAATCAGTTTGAGTGCGAGTTTTTCGCGTTCATGCCAGTCTTTGATCGTGCTATTGCTGGCCTCACGGAGCTTTCGATGTTCGTGCATGCTGGATGGTTCAGATTTGAGCGGCAAAGGTCTGTAATTTTTCGTTTACCGAATAAAAAAAGGCGCAATCAAAATGAATGCGCCTTTTTTAAAAATTTTTACCGGATTTATGCCCCGAGGTAATGCTTTAGAAGCTTGCTGCGTGAAGCGGACCTCAACTTGTTTATGGCTTTGTCCTTGATCTGTCTCACACGCTCGCGCGTCAGGCCAAATTTTTCTCCAATATCCTCTAATGACATGGGATGCTTGACACCAATCCCGAAATACAACTTGATGACGTCGCATTGACGCTCGGTCAGTGTACTCAGTGATCTGTCTATCTCACGGCTCAGTGACTCCTTGTACTCGAGCATTGAGTCCGTCATTGGCGTATTTGCATTCTCCAGAACGTCCAGCAATGAATTATCTTCTCCTTCTACGAAGGGAGCATCCATGGATACGTGCCGCGCTGCAACCCCAAGTGTTGTTTCAACTTCTTCGGTCGTAATTTCAAGATTCTCGGCGAGCTCATCGGCAGATGGTTCACGTTCGAATTCCTGTTCGAGCTCAGAAAATGCGCGATTGATCTTATTGAGCGAGCCGACCTTGTTGAGTGGCAGACGTACGATACGTGACTGCTCGGCAAGAGCCTGCAGAATAGACTGACGAATCCACCATACGGCGTACGAAATAAACTTGAATCCCCGCGTCTCATCAAATCGCTGAGCGGCTTTTATCAGCCCGAGATTGCCCTCATTTATCAGATCACTCAGTGAAAGTCCCTGATTTTGATATTGCTTTGCAACGGAAACCACGAAGCGCAAATTTGCTTTTGTGAGTTTTTCGAGTGCAAGCTGGTCACCTTGTTTGATGGCTTTTGCCAGCGTCACTTCTTCTTCGGGAGTCAACAAATCGACTTTCCCTATTTCCTGCAAATACTTTTCGAGAGACTGACTCTCTCTGTTCGTAATCGACTTGGTTATCTTTAACTGCCTCATTCCTAATCTACTATACTAAAATATCTTGATTGAATCAACTACCACAAAAAAATGAAACCCGATAGCTATCGGGTTAAAAGTCATCTAATTAGCACTACTTCGTGTACATCATATATCGCGCCAAATTGAAATATGCTGCAAAAATAAATTTATTCTGTGATTGAATCAAGCATTTTTGCAACTACCCTCTATAACAAGAGTATAAATACCTTGACTTGAAAAAAAGTTCAATTGCTTTGATAATATAAAATTTTACCCTTAATTGCGCCAAGGGTCAATCCCCTAATGAAGATAAAATATGGATAGGGTTTCTTTCGACATGGAATTTATATTCAGGGCGTCACCGACGATCCTGTATCAATTTTTGACATCCCCCGCTACACTTATCAGGTGGTTTTGCGATAAGGTGGACATTGAAGAGGACGTTTACACCTTCACATGGGAAGGGTCTGAAGAGCGAGCCAAGCTCGTAGATGACGTTGAGGATGAGCGTGTTCGCTTCATCTGGGAAGATGCTGACAAGGGAGAATACCTTGAATTTCGCATGGTAAAATCTCCGGTGACTGCTGAGACGATTTTGACATTGACTGACTTTGCGGACAGCGATGAAGTTGATGATCAGAAGCAGCTTTGGGAGAGTCAGTTTAAAGTTCTCAGGCAAGAGACTGGCGGGTAATAGAAGATTTCAAGTGCAATTTTCAAGCGCAATTTTCAAGCGCAAACTCAATTTTCAAGGGATAATCGTTGGCGTGATTCCAGATTTCAGAGTCCAGAATCCGGATTTTAGATG
>QMOR01000249.1 GCA_003648285.1 Bacteroidota bacterium | reverse complement strand
TGTTAGTACATGAGTAATGGCTGACGCGTTAGGAAGTTATTGCTCATATACCTGGTTGTGCAACGTATTTAAAGGTGTAGTATCCTTCTGGTGCGGTTATTGGTCTTCTTTGAGTTTTTCCTGAATTTGATTGAGCTTCCACGTAATACTCTATTACCGTTTCATTTTCATGTTGCAGGATACTGGCTACCCAATGATTGAGATTATTATCCATATTCATTTTTATCATGCTCCATTCAGTTTTTCCTTTGACCCTCCAGTTTAAAAATATATCATTAATGGATAAGCCTGCACCGCTGTAGTCAATAACTGTTGCATGTAAAGTAGCTTCTTGATTTAGAGAAATTTCTGGGAGGATCTTTTTCACTGATATAAATATCATATCCCCATCCCAAATAGCTTTTACCCGGCAATGCACAGCATCTTCATATAACCAGCCAGTTTTCACTTCTAATTCATCGAATCCTTCAAATTTGAATTTTGATTTAAAAGGCTGTTCGTCCAAAACATAGCTGAAGCCCTTGATTGCGTATCCTGGCATTACAGACTCCCATGTTTTTAATGCTAAAGAATCTTCTTTAACACCAAATAGAGGAACATACACATTCTTATTCAAAATAATCGAATTGGTGTAAGCCGTTAAGTAAGCTGTTTGCTCATCTTCATAGTACGGTGCTATTTTAATTCTTTTGATTGTGTAAGGACGGCCATAAGCCGTTTTTAATTTCGATAATTCATTCTCTATAATATCATCATATATACTAAATAATTCATGGTCTTCTGGTGGTTGAGCAACTAAGATGGTCTCTTCATCAACCAGTTTAAGTAAGCAGTCAATATGCTGGATGCCTATTTTATCAAAATTTGAAATGATATTATACTTTGTAAATCCCAGAAGTGAATCGTTTAATTGGAAAAACTCCTCATCACTTATTCCATTGAATCTATTTTCTGTTAAAAGAACACAAGTAGAAAAGGCTGTGCCTATACCATCTGTTAGCACATTCCCACCTGTGTTAGCAAACGGAATATCAAGCACTTCTAGTCCAAGTTGATGAGCCATAGGCACTATAGCGGAATCCATTGGGCTGTGATAAATTTGACCACTGTTTGTTTTGGAAAATTCAAGAGAATCATTGCATGCCAAATCTGTTAACGGACACGCATACCTATACTGACCATCAGTAATTTTGAACTCTCTATTTTTCGTAAACACTGCACTTGGGCCCCAATCTCTGGGAGTGTCCTCCATGTCCGTCTTCAAATTGATAAAGGTCACATTGGTCAAATCAATTCCCCATCTTTCAAACCACTCCTCAGCTTCTGTTTTTCCTGCTTCTCCTTCTACAAAAGGATAGATATGAGTGTCATTTGCAAATTCAATAATCAGTTCTTTAGGAATCACAGGTGGCCATACGAAGAAAACTCCTTTAGCGGGTTCCCATTCTGCCGCTGTTCTGTTTTTAGTGAGATGTAGATAATTATTCTGGTGAAGTTCATTTTCAAATTTCTCGTTATTGCATGAAACCAGAAAAATATTTAGCACGATAATAAAACTAATTCTATTCATTGTTTCTGTTTCATGTTGCACGACGGTTCTGATAGTAGGAAGACGACCAAAGGGAGTCTTACGTCCTTTCTATTGTTACTGATATACCTTTCATCTAAGCTGTAATCGCCTCTTGTTTTTCTACTTTAAAATTTACAGTTGCCTTGAGTGCATTGAATACCTTCATAATTGTTCCAATGGTAACATTAGATGTATTATTCTCTAATTTGGAAATTTGAGCTCTTTGAACACCGACAAGCTGTCCAAGTTGTTCTTGCGTTAGATTTTGCTCTTTTCTTAAAGCCTTTATCTGTTCCGATAATAGTTCTACTCTAAGTTCATATTCGTATTGGTCTCTCTTTGGGGTTCCAATTTTTCCCAAAGATTTGTCCTTTAATTCGCTTAATCCTATTGACTTCATTTTATTGATATTTTAGTCTCAAAATATTTTCTCTTTATCTGCTCCGCTTTTCTAATTTCCTTCCGCGGTGTTTTGTTACTCTTTTTGTCAAATCCATGTGTTCCAATTATTAAAGTATTCCTTTCTTCAGAATCCCAAAAAGCAAATACTCGATAGAATTTTTGATGGTCACTTTGTCTAAATTCGTATAGACCGTCAGTTCCTTTAAGCTTTTCAAACCATTTACCTTTATGACCAGCTTCAACTTTATCGAATGCCAAATGAAATTTAACCTGTACTTTCTCAGATTGTGCAAAAAAGTACTCCTCAGCTTCCTTAAGCAATCTAACCTTTATTGGCTTTCTCAAATTGGACATGCACAAAAATACAATGTTTCCTTATATGGAACAAGTGTTTTGAGCAATTGTTTCCCTGCGAGTAAAAATTTTACTTAGAATGACCATTGATAATAACGTTGTTTCTTCTTTTTGGTTATCAGTAACGGTTTGGGCTAGGCGCCGTGCCTAACTGATTGCTTCGGTCAAGATACTCGATTCGGGCGTGGCGTCCTAGCCCGTGTTGAGTGACGCTTAATTGGTAGGTGTAATAATAGTTCTAAGGAAATTAGCGAAATCAGTCCAAGGCCCAGTATGCCCTTTAGGCCACGGTGCCACTTCCGAGTCTAGGCCAGCCAGCCGGTATGGGATTGAGAACTTATCAGCGTTTGCTTCTGGTGGTGGCTCAAATGTGTCAAGTAGCTTTTCCTCACAAATTTGATCGATAGGCTCCACATTTTTATCTGCTTGAAGTAGCGATCTATAAATACCATAAAGTGCCTTGGTCACGTCGAATTCATCAATCTCGACGAAGCTATAGTGCGCAACATTTTGACACATGTCTTGCCAAATACTGTCTATTGATTCGTAACCAAACTCATCCACTTGTATGTGTTCAGATAAATAGTCCTTGAGAGAATGGGGTATCAGCTTAGCGTCCTCTTGTAAAGGGTGATCGATGCACCACCTTACAGCAATCTCTAATGAATGGACCCTATTTGTGAGATCGGATGCGTCACTTGCCTGGTCTAAGAATTGTGATTCGAAGCCAGAGTATCCCATTTGCTTAATCCATGAATTGGAAAGGTCGCTTAGATTCTTCATAGGCACGAGTGGCACTCAACTTATTATAACAGCAACGGAGTTGCTGTTAGCACGAATATAGCACCTACACAGGAATTTTATGGATGTGAGCACTCTTTAGCGTAGAAACATCAACCCCTCATCCAATGCTTGAACTTCTTCACCTTCTCCCTGCTCACAATCGCATCTTCTGTGTAACCTGGAACGAGTGTGAGCTTAAGCCTGCTATTGAAATAGCTCGAAATCTGTGAAACTGCCTGAACGCTTGCTATCACTTTACGATTGATTCTGAAAAACAATGCCGGATCAATAAGCTCCTCAACCTGCTCCATCGTGTAATCAATATTGTGCTTGTGATTGCTTTGTGTGACAAGAAAAGTGAGCCCATCCCTGGAGCAGAAATAGGCGATGTCCTCTACCGGGATATATGTGAGCGCACTTCCCTGTTTGATCAGAAAGCGTTTCATATACTCAGGTGTATTCAGCTTTTGCATGAGCATCGCAATAACTGATGACTCAGGAGAAGCATACCCATTTCCAAAATGCCGTTTGTATTTGTCAATAGCAGAGACGAGTTCTTTTTCATCGATAGGCTTGAGCAGATAGTCTACGCTGTTTGTCTTAAATGCTTTAAGAGCATACTCATCAAAAGCGGTAGTGAATATGACAGGTACATCAACTCTGACCTCCTGGAAGATTTTAAAACTTAAACCATCGGCGAGTTGAATGTCGAAGAAGGCCAGATCAGGTGGAGTATTGTCATTAAACCAAATTACCGCATCTTCTACAGAGTCGATTACGGCAAGGCAATGTGCGCCAATACTGTTTTTCTCTATGAGTGAACGAAGCCTTTTCGCTGCATGATACTCATCTTCAACGATCAGATAATCCATTGGCTTTTGTTTTGGACAAGGGCAAGAGAGGAATAGCGACAGAAAAAATTGTGTCTGTTTCTTTTACATCGACCGTTTTATCCGTGAAAAAACCGTATCGGCTTCTGATGTTATTCAGTCCTACTTTCGTAGATGGCATGACCTGGGCTTTTCGCTGCAGATTATTTTTAACCTCGAGTTTGTTGTCGTCATTAATAAATGCTTCTATGCTGAGCGGTTTTTTACTTGAAATGACATTATGCTTGATGGCATTTTCAAATATGAGTTGCAAGGACAGGGGGATGATGGCATATGATTGCATTTCCTTTGGAATATTTATTGATACATGCAGATTCTCCCGGAATCGTTCTTTTTGAAGGAAAATATAATTGTCCAGAAATTCCAGTTCCTCCGAAAGAGGAATGAGCTGCTCATTGCGATTCTCGAGGACATGTCTGAATACGGAAGACATTTTCTGGAGATACCGCACTGCGAGATCCTGGTCTTCGGTGACAATGCTCATAAGCGTATTGAGGCTATTGAAAAGAAAGTGTGGATTGACCTGGTTGCGCAGTCCTTCGAGCTGTGAGCGCAAGTGTTCTTGTTTGACACGTTCCTTTTCTATCAAGGCCACGCGCCACATCGCATGGAGGTAGATGGCTTCGTAAATTGTCATTACAAGAAAAACAATAAGGAACGTGCCGGCTATACCGGATGCAGGATGTGCATTCTCATCGAATGCGACAAGCCTGGTGAGAAGCATTTTAATGCTCGATTCCACAAAAAATGCATAGATGAGTACACTTACAAGTTGCAGTAATATTCTACGCAGTACATTTTGTGCCTCCGGAAGTCTCTTGCGCCAAAAAATGACGATTGTGCGTGTTCCCAACCAATATGCGAACGTCGTACCCGCGCTGATCGTCCAGGCAATCATCAACGTGTTTAATGGATCGCTAATCTTATAACCGAAAAAGAAGAAAGGAATACATATCGTAAGCACCGGAATGCCCAGCACCCAAAACAAAGTGTCATTAAATCCTAAATATTTTCTCGTCGAAGCTTTCATGCTTTATGTTATCTGGTAGCTCAGGTTCGTATACTGCAAGTACTTCATGCGCTTAAAATACGACTCGATACAAGATATCAGGAAAGAATCCAATCTGAAATATCTCATTTACTTCATTCGTCTGCCTATTGTACCTCCGTGCAAACACGTTGTCATTGTTTGTCACATTCTGAAGGTCTATAAAAAAGTGCTGTGACAGCTTTTTATTTTTGCTGTTTAGCCTGATACCAAACTTGGTGTCAAGCCTGAAGTACGCTGGGTAGCGTTCGCTATACGCATTCGCATCATCCAGTATCTCGTATCCCGCGTCTTGAGACGCATCGAGATCTACCGGCGTATAATACCGTCCTCCGGATGTGGTAAGTTTCATATCGAATGTAAACGCATTGCGTTTTTCTTTACCAATTTTAAATTCTTTACCCGCAAGCACATTGAACACGTATTTGCTGTTGAATGCTGTATTGCGCTCGATACCGTCACTCCCTTTGTACTTGCTGTCGTAGATCGAG
>QMOR01000248.1 GCA_003648285.1 Bacteroidota bacterium | reverse complement strand
CGATGCGGGAGTTTAAACACAATATGAAGGGCATACTCAATGCGCTTACTTCTTCCAAAATGAACTCTACTTCCGACGAGCTACATGTCCTGCCTGCACAATCGCTTTCAAAACTTTTTCCAATCGTATTCTGCTCACCCGGCCAACTGCGGGATTATGGATATTATTTTGACACCTTACTTGTTTCGGATAATACGGGGGGCGATTTTCAGTCTTTCAAGGCTCAATCGAACAGATGCATCCTCTTTACCAATACAATTCCCGGTAATGTCAATTCCCTGGCTGGCGAATTAAAAATTCAGCGATTGCGTCTCGGCACATTAAACAAGCCATTCACATGGAATAAGCTGCCGGCTTCAGAACGATTAAAACATCTCAACTCTCTTGCCTGCCAGCTCCTCCCCTATATGTCCGAGTTGAAAATATACAACGGGCGGGATATTCAAATTTTCTCGTTTGCCGGAGATATCTGTGATAAATATCTGCTGGACGCATTAAAGATGCCGTATAAAATTGCGGGAGATGATAATGCCGATGACATGCGACATATCACAGAAGCATTGCTGGACTCGAAAAAGCCTATTGTCATTCTTACACGTGATGGCGTCATGGCACATGACCTCCCCGAAAATTTATTCTGGCAGCAAAATATCCTGCAAAAAATCGAAGCCTGCGGTATTAAAGTCCATAATGTGTGGACTGCCCAACTCAAGAAGAATGGGATCAGAGAGATGCATCATCTCATTGAGATAATCAACCCCAAGGGCGACACAAGTAATTTGATTGAAAAAGAAAAAACTACAGCTGGAAATAGGACGCTTAACACAATGGCGGGTGAAGGTGTCAAACCGGAAAATACCCAAAGTATGACTGTTAATGAGGCGGTCAATGCATGAATGATATTTGATGATGCATCTGGACCTGCTCAAGTATAAAGATCAACTCCGCACGCGATCAGAAAACGATATCGCACATATATTTGACCCGGTGCGCAACAAATGGCTTGTGCTTCAACCCGAAGAACTCGTGCGCCAATTGTTTATTCAATATTGCATTTCAAATAACATTTGCAGCATAGCTAAAATGAGTGTTGAGCGACAGATCTCAGCGAATGATCTACAGTGGAGGTACGATATAGCACTTCATGACGACAAGGGATACCCCTGGTTGCTCGTCGAATGCAAAGCTCCGGATGTCCCTGTGACACAAAAGACGCTGGATCAGATTTCCCGGTATAATATCGTATTAAAGGTGCCTTACTTGATCGTCACAAATGGCATCGACACTTACGGATGTCGTGTGGATTTTGCGAAAAAATCGTTTGAAGAGATATTCGAGTTTCCTGTTTGATTACATCTTCCGATTTGGCAAGGTGTAAATTTCCTGAACAATCTCACGGAGCGTCTCATGATCCGGCTTGCTTCTGCGCCCCAACCCTTTTGACTGCAAGTCGTATTTCCGCAATAATGTGATGACATACTCAAGATGTGCGGTACTGAATTTTTGAGCCGCCGATTTGTATTCACGCAGAAAAAAAGCCTGTCGCAACTGGATAGCCGCCATTAATTCCTGGTCACTGCTCTGCCCCATTGAGCGCACGATCAGAATCTTGGAAAAATATGCATACAGGGACGAGATGACAAATATCAACGGATTTGCCTTCATATTCCCCATAAAGTGCAACATGATACGCTGGATTGTGATGGGATCGCGCTGACCGAGGGCCTTTTGCAATTCGAATACATTATAGTCTTTGCTTATCCCGATATTTTTGAAGACATCATCCCGCGTGATCGTTGCCTTGTTGCCAAGTGTGATCTCGAGTTTATCAATCTCATTTGCGATTTTCGTTAGGTCACTCCCAAGGTATTCAGCCAATGCGATAGACGCGTCATGCTCAATGTTAAGTTTCTTGCCCTTCACATAAGACTCTATCCATCCGGGCAGTTTATTCGCGTACAGGGATTTTGCCTCATAGACTACACCATTGCGTGCGAGTGCCTTCGAAAGTGATTTTCTGCCATCGAGTTTTTTGTGTGGATGGACCAATACGAGAATTGTCGATTCTGCCGGATGGGCTGCATAAGGCTCAAGTGCCGCGATGTCACGCATGGTTTGTGCCTCTTTCAGAATGATCACACGTCGCTGTGCCATCATGGGGTATTGCCTTGCATTGTCAATGATCATGCGGCTGTTGCTATCCTTTCCGTAGCAAATGAGCTGATTGAATACTTTCTCTGACTCACTCAGGGCATTTTCAGTAATGTATGCTACTATTTGGTCAATGAAGTAGCTCTCATCACCTTGCAACAGGTAGAGGGGCGCGTATTCTCCGCGTTTGAGCGAACTCATCAGTGCTTCGTATGTAGTCCCTGCCATCCAAGAGCAAGTATAGTGCAAATCCGTCTTTTAATCGACAACTGTTCAAAATCGGAAGCCCAATAAGCAGATTATCTTGAGTTAAGGATGATATCTTTGCACGATGAATAAAAAGCCGCTGATACTCGTCACGAACGACGACGGCATGTTTGCACCCGGATTGCGCGCGCTCGTGGAAGTCGCCCGGAATCTGGGCGAGGTAGTTGTCGTCGCGCCTGACTCCCCGCAGTCGGGCCAGGGTCATGCCGTGACATTGTCTGAGCCAATCCGGATAAATGCCGTGGACGTGTTTCCGGAAATCGACGCGTACGAGTGCTCTGGCACACCTGTTGACTGCGTGAAGCTTGCAAAGCACATTGTCCTCAAGGACCGAAAGATCGATCTCTGCATATCCGGGATCAATCATGGTAGCAATGCCTCAGTCAATATTTTGTACAGTGGCACGATGTCCGCTGCCATGGAAGCCGCACTTGAGGGCATAAAATCAATTGGGTTTTCTCTTTTGGACTTCTCATATACCGCCGACTTTGCACCGTCTCAGCCTTATATCAAAACCCTGATGAAATTTGTCCTGAATGGGGGTATGCAGAAAGGACATTTATTTAATGTAAATATCCCAAAACTGCCACTTGAAGAGATCAGGGGCATCAAGGTATGTCGTCAGGCGCATGGCAGATGGATTGAGGAATTTGTGGAAGGAACGGACCCCAGAGGAGAAAAATACTACTGGCTCACGGGTAAGTTTGAGGTTAATGACCAAGGCTCAGATCATGACATATGGGCCCTGGAGAATGGATATGTGTCTGTTGTCCCCTCCATACATGACCTGACAAATCACGCAGAACTCGACCACTTGCGCCAGGCACTTGAAACCATTAAAACTCCAGCCAGCTAATATGCGTTTTCGAAGAGATCAGAAAGGGATTCTGTACAAAAACAATCTATGGCTGGGTATTGCCATAGGTCTTTGCCTGCCGGTGATTGCCTATGGCATTCTCCTGACGGTCGTAGACTTTGCGGATGATTACCTCCTCCCACCGGATATCTTTATTTCCGCCGGATTCAAAGATCGCACATTATCTGTATTTGCCATTTGTGCTAACCTGATCCCTTTTCACTTGTACAAAAAGAGGTATGCGGATGATACCATGCGCGGGATGGTCTTTCCCACTGTATTTTTTGTGGGCCTGTGGTTTTGGGTGTACGGAAGAGAATTGGTTGGGTTTTAAATAAAAAAAGAGTGCGCTACTTCATCATCGCAGGCGAGGCATCAGGGGATCTTCATGGTTCGGGATTGGTCATGGCACTGCACAAGGCAGATACTAAAGCAGAAATCCAGGCGTGGGGAGGAGACAAGATGTCGGAGGCGGGAGCGCATATTGTCAAACACTACCGCGAGCTCGCCTTTATGGGATTTGTCGAAGTCGCCAGGAATATCCTGACGATCATGCGCAATTTTAAGCTTGCGAAAAAAAACATTGAGGCATTCAAGCCCGATGTCCTGGTACTGATTGATTATCCCGGCTTTAATCTGCGGATGGCAGCATGGGCACGAGAAAGAGGGATTCCTGTACACTATTATATCTCACCGCAACTATGGGCCTGGAAAGAGGGCCGCGTGGAAAAAGTGCGAAAATACGTGGAGGAGATGTATGTGATTTTACCCTTTGAGGAAAAATTTTACAAGCAGCACAACATAGATGTACACTACGTGGGTCATCCCTTGCTGGAGGCGATTGACAGATATGTACTGGCACATCCCGGAGACGGCATCGAAAAAGACACGATCGCCATACTTGCCGGAAGCCGGCGCCAGGAGATCAGTCATATGCTCCCCGTGATGCTGGAGGTGGCAACTTTCTTTCCCAAATACAAATTCTGCATTGCCGCGGCACCCCACGTACCAAGGGCACTATATACTTCTATGCTCGAAGAGAGCAAGGCCGAAAATGTTAAAATCGAGGAAGGCGATACATATGGTGTGCTCCAGAGATCAATTGCCACCATGACGACATCTGGAACGGCCACCCTCGAAACTGCACTCTTCGGTGTTCCACAGGTCGTTTGTTACAAAGGAAATTCTCTTTCATTTGCCATCGCGCGAAGACTTGTCAAGGTGCCATTTATTTCTCTGGTCAATCTCATCGCGGGCAAACCCGTAGTCGAAGAGCTTATCCAGGAGAATATGAACACACGGAAATTATCCGCCTCGTTGCAGAGTATACTCGCCGGGCAAGTGCGTGCTGATATGCTCAGGGATTATCGTGTCTTGCGAGATAGATTAGATAATGGCGGGGCGTCTCAACAAGTAGCTCAAATGATTTATCACGCAATAAAGAAGTAGCATGGGGTTTTTTAATAAACGATCGAAACGTTCCCTGGCACTTGAAGACTTTGCCGCAAAGTCCGGGTTGGATTACCTGAATAAGGATGAGTTTGGTCTTTCGAACTATTTCAAAGGATTTAGACTCTTGAGGATAGGCATGAGGAACAGTGTCACCAATCTCACAGTAAGTCCTGGAGATCCACTTGATGGGCAGCATGGGTTTTTCGATTATCGATATGTTATTCAAGCGGGAAATACACCAATCATCATTGACCAAACTGCCTTTTTTGTGATTGATAAAGAGGTGATGATTCCTGGTTTTTATTTATACCCGGAGAAGTGGCATCACAAGATCAATAAATGGTTTGGAACACAGGATATCAACTTTACGAAGTATCCGGGATTTTCTGAAGCCTATATGCTACAGAGTGAAGACGAGGACTTTACCAGGACATTATTTGACGACGAAGAACTCATCCGGTATTTTGAAGATCAGAACGGGTGGACATTCGAAGCCACGGGATACTATTTGATCATGTATAAATCAGGCAAGTTGCAAGACGTCGATACGATCGGAGAGATGATGGACCGCGGCCTCAGGCTCAATGAGATATTGCGCAACCGATCTAAATCACTTTACAATTAAGACTACTCACTCAGCATTTCCTTCAGCACCTTAGGCACCTCTCCTTCAATGATCTTTTTCACATCATCGAGGGACAGCTTTTTTGCTTGCTCGGAAGTGATCTTGTTGCCATCGATTTTTGGAATGGGAATGCTCTTCTTACCCTTTCTGATAAAAGGACCCCATCTGCCATTTTCAAGCGCCAATTT
>QMOR01000247.1 GCA_003648285.1 Bacteroidota bacterium | reverse complement strand
CGTCCGGCACACGACACCAATGAACCAACAAAAATTACCAAGTTTTTTGTTGGAGTAGTATTGTAAGGGTCTTGGTACGGCCCATACAAGAACGCATGATCTCGCGAATCATGTTATGGTGGGATGGTTCGACTCCATCGGGACTGCATCGCCATAAGGCGGAGACCAACAATGACAACATACAACACACCAGAAGAATTAAGAACCGCATTCCCGGAACATTTTGCACGGGAAGAGCGAGAGAAGGCATACTGGAAAGAGTACGGCACAGATTTCGAGGGATAGTTATGGCCTTACATCTATGCACAGATTGCAAGGACATTAACTGCGCGTTGGTACAACCCTCGGTTTTACCAGATCGTTGTTGGCGAGCCAATACGCCAACATGGGAAGAATATGCTAAAACGGGGGATCTCTTCAAAGCATGCACGGAGGGATCTGTGCTCAATGTTGTAAAATTTGAGGGATAATAATCATGGCACTAAGAATGGGTAATATGAGTACCCGTATGGCGCAAATTACTAATCGTGTTGCGTCTTGCGGGGGGCGAGTTACGGAGCAGCAGATGGGAGAGATACTACGCGAAGTAGGGATCACCAGACAGGTACAAGATTACAAGCGTAAGCTTGTGCTGTATGGGTACCTCTCGTATGATACGGATACTGCGGCGGATAGGACATATGCACTAACACCAGAGAGTGCGAAGACAGCAACCATTACAATCGAGGTGAAGCCGTCACTCTATGCTGAAGAGGTGCGCCGGCATCTTGTTGAGATGCTTGCACCATATGGTGACATAATCGCAGTAAGTGAGGTAGAACTATGACGGGGATCTGGGTCGAAGCAAGCGAGCTTAAGCACGCGGTATCCGTGTTGCGGAAGGTGGATGATGAGGTTGTAATCCAGATTGATGCATACGGGCTCCTGAGCCGGTGTGTGGATGCAGGGCACGCATTACTGGTACAGGTACGTATCAGCAGCAGGACCGAAGACACAGAACATAAAAGGATCGGGATCGACCTGGACAAAGTAGAATCTATTCTTAGACGAGTAGAGGATACGAGGTATATGCAGGCGCAGGTTGGTAATGCGGAAGTTAGATTCATTCATGGGATCCATGCGCATTCAATTCAGACTCGAAAGCTTGCATTGTTGCGGAAAGTTCCGAACTGGCAGAACATAGAGCCGGAAGTGACGCTTAAGTTATCCGGAAAGGAATTTAAGGGCATTATCGGGAATGCAAAAGATATGGGTGATGAACTTGCAATCCGCTCATATCGCGGAACCACCATACAGGTATTAGATCTCGCGAATAGGCAGGAAACATATCATTGTGATATTCCTGATAGGTGGGTCACGTCAAGTGATCAAGAGGGGGATGAGGTGTGGAGTAGGTATTCTACAGCATACTTGCAAGATATAGCAGAGCCCATGATCGAGGAGGATATAGTTACATGGAGTTTTGGGACTGCCCGGCCATGTGAGATCTCGTATGTGCGCAAGGGAGTACAGGTTGCATATATCCTTGCGCCCCGGATAGCTGATTGAGAGGTAATTATGACAATAAATATGATGATAACCCGGTTTGTGGACGTAACGAACTTAGTGTATGTGCCAAAGACGCTGAAGGCAGCGTCCGCGGAAGCGGCAGACTATGAATGGATGAGGGTAAACGATAACGCCCACATCTGCAAGCACGGAAACAAGACATACCCCCTGCTCCTGAAGGAGACTGAGGGTAAGCTCGAAATTGCGTGCGGCTGTGAGGCCTGGCAATATGCGCATGACAATGATGGCTGCAAGCATGTTGCAGCATTCTTGAAGCTCAGCAACCCCCCACAAAAGCCAATCCCAGAAGAGATCGCACGGGAACTGATGGCGGCAGGGTGGACCGGTGGCCGGGGCAACCTACACCCACCAGAGGGAACAAGTGACCCAGATGGCGAAGACAACGAAGGCAGTGACCCAACTCCGGTAGATCCACCGAAACGAGAACCAGTGCCGAGTCCGGGCGGGGGCGGAGCTATAAAGCGGATCATCGAGGAGGCGGAAGGGCTCGGAGCTATAGAGGTTGACGCGGCTTACGTTGATGAGAAGCTGGCAAAGCTTCGGATGTTCAAGGTTGTAGGTTCTGAAGCGGAACGGAGTGTAGTAAGTGGTATACTCCGGGCGCAGGGAATTAAGAGACCAAAGGGCCAGGGCGGGCGCACTACCAATCAGTTGTTGACCGTAGACCGGATCGATGCAGCGGATGTGTGGTGCAACATCCGAGTGAAGGTTACACAGCTATGGGATAGTGACAAGGACTCAATCCGTCAGATCGGGCTCGTTGGCGATGAGACTGGTGTTATGAAGTTCGTGAGCTGGGAAAAGGCAGATCTGCAAATGATCGAGGCGGACAAGTGTTATTCGATCGAGAACGTAGTCACGA
Source organism: Bacteroidota bacterium (assembly GCA_003648285.1). Lineage (GTDB taxonomy): Bacteria > Bacteroidota > Bacteroidia > Chitinophagales > Saprospiraceae > B8-G4. Next base: position 3,111 of record QMOR01000247.1, on the reverse strand, counting down.
ATGAGTATGATGGGCGGTTCTCGGTCGCATTCACGAAGAACACGAAGATCGCCGGGATCGAGGAGGATATTGTTGTCGGGTTCACGACCTCCGAGTACTCGGGTCACATGGTACAGATCCAGAATGGCTCCGGGCTAATCAAGAGGTGCGCGATATGCAACCGGGCGATGCAGCATGGAACATGCAAAGAGCACGGTACTGCTAAGAACATTCAAGACCTGAGGATCAAAGCGGTGCTGGATAATGGGGTCACTACCAAAAACATCCTACTGAACCGGGAGCGCACGGAGGCACTCACAGGCATTACGATGGATGCCGCGATCGCCATGGCTCGTGAGGCTCTGGATGCTGGGGTGGTATCCGAGCAGATAGAGGCAATGTTACTAATGAAAGAGTACGAAGTATCAGGGCAGGACATGGGCGATACGATACTCGTAGAGAGTATCAGCGAAGTTAACGCAGCCGTAACGAAAGAAGAGATTGAAGCTCTTCTTAAGGAGGTGTAAAGCATGAAAGTAGCAGTAACAGTGAATCTCGGTAACTACGAGTCGCTTAAGATCGAGAGTAGCGAGTTTTTCGGGATTGATGACTGCAAAGCAGAGCTAAATAATGCTCTCGCTACATTCCGAGAGCCGAGGGTGGACGATTTCAGAAAAAGAATTCTGGCAACGGAGGCATAAAATGGCAGGATATAATCGAGAAGTAGCGTACCGGGTATTTGCGAAGGAGCTGCATAGAACAGATATTGTACTCGAAAAGGACGTAGACGATTCGTATGCCCCACAATACGTGTTAACCCCGACAGGAGCAAAGGTAAACCGGGTATTTGTTATCGGCACGCTTACTGAGATCGAAGACGTTGGCACAGACTCTGAATACTGGAGAGCAAGACTGCAAGATCCTACGGGCGTGTTTGCAGCGTATGCAGGACAATACCAGATCGAAGCGGCACGGGTACTAAGTGAGGCAGACATCCCCGATACCATAGCAATGGTGGGGAAGGTTAGCGTATACACGCCTGAGAATGGGGGCACAGTGCTATCGATCCGTCCTGAGTCTGTGACCGTCGTAGATATTTCCACCCATGATCGTTGGGTGTATCAGACTGCAAAACAGACCATGGATCGCATCAGGGCGGTTGAGGCAAACAATCCAGAAGCAATAGAGGACATGAAGTATTACCGGCAGATGGTTCGAGATGCGTTCCAGGAGGTGATCTAAATGGGTACCCGGCACTGTAGTGACACGGAGGACGAGTATTTTGATCTGCGCATAATAGCCCGAAACCGTGGGGGAATCGTCCTAAAAGTGGATGAATCGGAGCGTAACACGGAGGAAAAACAATGATACTAATGGATGATCTGGCGAACGATCTTGCGGAGTTGCAGGCCGAACTTGCAGACATCCAAGCTACTGAAATGGCTGATTCTGACCTCCAAAAGTGCAATGTTGCAATTTCGGAGGTCGAAGTACGTCTATTGGAGTTGCGGGAAAGTAGGAGGTTTCTACGTGCAGGATATTCCGAGGCTGAAAAGGATGTAGAGGATAGGATTGAGGTCACAAAATATCAGATTCTTGAGGTATGGGACGGAGAAACTAAGACGCTTGAGTGTGGCGATAAGACTCTTAAGTTCCGAACCTCTGGTAGCCTTATTATCCGCGACTACGGTGCACTACTTACAGACCTGCTACAACATTTCCCTCCAAATACGGTTACTGATACATATCTCCAAGGATTCAACAAAACGGCAGTAAAGAAGTACATGAACGTGATTCCAGTAATTCCAGACATTGCGGAGATCCTATACAATACATCTGTTACCTTGGAGGCATGATAATGCCAGCATTATCATTTCAAGAAGAATGGTTGGATATGCTGCTTACGGGATCAAAGAAACAGACTACCCGCCCGCGGACTGATCGGATCAAAGTTGGCGATATTTGCCATATCTATAATCAGCAGCGGCGGCGCATCGATCAAAAAGAGATGCGCACCCCCACCACAGAAGGGGCTGATATGATCTATCATCATATAGAAGTTGAGGGGAATTATCCCCGCCCACATCTTCAGAAAGGCAGAGCATATTCCATAGACCCCTATTATGCGCACTTTCTCGGGAAGGTATATATCTCAGAGGTATATGACATGATTCCCGCGGCGAATTCTACTCAGTGCGTATGGGCGGCGGATGACGGGTTTGATAACTTCATCGCCGCAGATACATGGTTCACACAGCGATATGGCATGCGGTGGCAGTCAGCCACTTGGACAGTTATCAGGTGGAGTGGCTGGACAGAACGGTACTTTGAGCCGTGCTGATGAAAACTACTTAGTAGCGATACCTTTATAATCGTCAACGATAATATTGTCGTTGATGGCGATGGATGTCATCCCTCCCAGCACGATCGGAATATGCGGCGTGCTGGGTAGGGTACTTTTGGAGGACCATGAAAAGAATAAGCTGCCTTGTCAGTGATGAGGCTAAGGATGTGCTGCTGAGGCACAAACTAAAAAAGCACTATGTGCGGCAGGACGATGCCCTGCAAGATCTCCTAATGCACTTTGAAGAGGCGCAGTTATGATGTACCGGGTGTTTGGAGAGTCTCCTACAATCAAGATCGTGGAGTGGATGCTTGCGAATCAAGAGTTTGATCATGCGATTTCAGAGATTGCAAGCGGAACCGAGCTTAATATCGCCACCACGAAACGCAATTTTGAGCCCCTCGTGGCTCATGGTGTAGTAAAAGTAAGTCGCATTCTCCGTAAGGATTCCCTGTACGTCCTCGACCTTCAGAATCGATGCACGAAGGCAATCATTGAATTCGATAAGCAGATTGCTAAGTGCTGCGAGAATGAACCTGAAGATACCGTCTGAGATATAGTTAAGTACCAGACGATCAATAGAAGATTTACACGCCTTGTCATTGGGGCGTGTCTCCTATACCAGAGATCCGGGGGTTGGTCTCTGGATTACTTTTATAAAGATTATTATTATATAAGGATTCCGGGAGAGAGAAAGAGAAATAAACAAATAAAAAGAAATAAAGCTCTTTTCTTTTCTTTCTATTTGTTTATTTCTCTCTCCCGGAATCCTTATATAATTTGTATGT
>QMOR01000246.1 GCA_003648285.1 Bacteroidota bacterium | reverse complement strand
TTGCCGATTTTCATCAGGGACACGGCTACTGTCTTCAAGGCGGCATGCGCTTCGACGATGCCATCGTGTGCAGCCATCGCTTCAAATTTATTTGGAGCTGTCTTGAATGGGTATCCACTGATGTCAGCGATATGGTGAGCCACGAGTTTAGAGTACCCTTTGGGTGTATTCAAGCCTGTGCCTACTGCCGTACCTCCAAGTGCCAGTTCTGACAAATGTTTAAAACTGTTTTTGATGGTTGCAAGTCCATGATCGAGTTGAGCCACAAAGCCTGAAAGCTCCTGGCCCAATGTCACCGGGGTAGCATCCATAAAGTGTGTTCGGCCGATCTTGACGACGTTTTTGTATGCTTTTGCCTTCTCGTTCAGTGTATCTCTCAAGGCTTTAATACCGGGAATGGTTACTTCCTCCAATGCAATGAAAGCTGCGATGTGCATGGCCGTTGGAAAAGTATCATTGGAAGACTGTGATTTATTCACGTCGTCATTCGGGTGAATGACTTTTTTGGTATCGCTCAGTTTTCCGCCTTTCATGACATGCGCCCTGTTGGCGATTACCTCATTGACGTTCATATTTGATTGCGTACCAGAACCGGTCTGCCAGACCACGAGTGGAAACTGATCATCCAGCTCGCCTTTCAGGATCTCATTGCATACGCGTTCGATGAGGCGGGCTTTATTCTTTCGAAGAACACCCAATTCTGCATTGGTTCTGGCCGCTGCCTTTTTGAGTATGGCAAAAGCACGGATGACCTCAACAGGTATCTTTTGACCACCAATTTTGAAGTTCTCGTATGATCGCTGGGTCTGTGCTGCCCAGTACTTGTCTGCCGGTACATTGATGTAACCGAGACTGTCTTTTTCTTTTCTGTATTTCATAATCATTGTGCTTTCAGTATGGGATGCAAAATACGGCATTCACGGACGAAATGAATGCATTAATGGATGTTCTGAGTCACCTATCCAAAACTACGACGTCACTGCCTTGTCAAAGCCTGATCCAGTAAGAGCATGGCATTGCTGGATTGTATTTTAGAAAAACAGAGCATTAGGTGGTTAAGGTGTGAGTAATCGCTCCTATTTAGTCTTGTTTCGAGTAAAAGCATAACAATACTGGATCGTAATCCAGTAAAAGCATAATAATACTGGATTAGGACGTGGTAATTTGATCATAATTGCTCCTCTAATCCAGTAAAAGCATAACATTACTGGATCGTAATCCAGTAAAAGCATAACAATACTGGATTAGGGCGTGGGGAATTGCTCATAATTGGTCCTCTAATCCAGTAAAAGCATAACATTACTGGATCATAATCCAGTAAAAGCATAACATTACTGGATTAGGGGCTCGAAATTGCCTAACTTTGTGCTATGATCAAGCGAGAACTTTATCATATCATCTATGAAAAACTCTTTAAGGGCAAGGCAATCATACTGACCGGGCCTCGCCAAACGGGTAAAACTACCTTGGTAAAAGCAATTTTGAAGGAATTTCCCGATGAATCACTTTTCCTCAATGCAGATGAACCTGATGTCAGAGCTCAACTTGAAGAGGCAAGTTCTACGACGTTGCGAAACATCATAGGCGACCGCAAGATCATAGCTATTGATGAAGCACAGAGAATCTCCAACATTGGCATTACTTTAAAACTCATAACCGATGAGATAAAGAACGTACAGCTTATTGTGACAGGTTCTTCATCATTGGGTCTTGCTGACAAAATTCATGAGCCGCTTACCGGTAGAAAATTTGAATATCATCTGCACCCACTATCGTACAGTGAGCTTGTGAAGAACACCGGTTACCTGGAAGAGAGGAGGCAACTTGAGTCCCGACTCATCTATGGATCATATCCGGATGTTGTAAACAACCCTTCTGAGGAAAGAGAGATTCTGACCAATCTGACAGATACCTTTCTGTACAGCGACATTTTGAGTCTTGATGAAGTTAGAAAGCCTGAAATGCTCACCGACCTTCTTGAAGCTCTGGCCTTACAAGTAGGCAGTCAGGTGAGGTATAGCGAGGTTGGAGATTTAATCGGTGCCAGCCAGAAGACGGTTAAAAAATATATTGAATTGCTTGAGAAAGTATTTGTGATTTTCCGGCTGCGCGCATTTAACCGGAATGTGAGAAATGAAATCAAGCGGTCCCGGAAAATCTATTTTTATGACAATGGGATCAGGAATGCTATTCTTCGAAATTACAACCCGCTCCATTTGAGAACCGATATTGGGGCCCTATGGGAGAATTATCTTATCAGTGAACGTAAAAAGCGCAATGCATATATGCGTTACTATGCGAAATCGTGGTTTTGGAGAACAAGGCAACAGCAGGAAATCGACTATATAGAAGAAATAGATGGGGTGTTATCGGCGTTCGAATTTAAATGGAGTCCAAAACGGAAAACCAGCTGGTCGAAAACCTTTACAGGAAATTACACAGTGCAAGGGCTGACGACCGTTCATCGGGACAATTATTCTGACTTCCTGCAAATTTGACAGCGTCAAGTAATTTTGATACAGTTATGACGATAATGGTATTCCACCTTGCAAAGCGCTTCAAATTCCTATATTCGTAAAAACAACTCTCAGACTATGCGCTCTCTTCTCCTTCTGTTTGTATTCGTGGCGGGTTCCGCTTTCGTGGTTACAGACCCACCTGCTGAATTGAAATCACTCATCAAAGACGACCTTCCATTCCTCGTAGAATTCTATAAGCACAGGCATCGAAACCCTGAAATCTCTTTACAAGAGAAAGAAACTTCGGCAGAACTTGCAGTGGAGTTGCGCAAAATTGGCATTGAGGTGACAGAGGGTGTAGGTGGATATGGGATCGTTGGTATCCTGAAGAATGGTGACGGCCCATTGATTCTTTACAGGACTGACATGGATGCCCTTCCAATGTATGAAAAGTCAGAGCTCGAGTATGCGAGCACGAAGGAGATAGAGTATAGTGGTGTGCGCACGGGTACGATGCACTCTTGCGGTCACGATGTACATATGACGACGTGGCTCGGTACCGCCCGTGCCATGGTGGCGATGAAGGATCAGTGGAAGGGAACGTTGATGCTCATTGGCCAACCGGCGGAAGAGATAGGAGCGGGGGCAAAAATGATGTTGGAGGCAGGCCTTTATGAAAGATTTGGTGTGCCTGACTACGGTGTGGGATTGCACAGCAGCCCTACGATTGCTGCCGGACAGGTGGGATTTGGCAAGGGTTATACGATGGCTTACACAGAGAGTGTGGACATTCTTGTGAAAGGAATAGGTGCGCATGGTGCATCCCCGCACATGTCTGTCGATCCAGTAGTTCTTGCAAGTATGATCGTAATGGATTTGCAGACGATTGTCAGCCGGAGTATGAAGCCTACAGAAGCAGCTGTGGTCACAGTGGGTGCGATTCAGGGTGGTGTAAAACACAATATCATACCGGATGAGGTCATATTGAAACTCACCGTGCGTACTTACAAAAAGGATGTTCGTGAGATGGTACACCGCAGAATACGTGAGATTGCAAGAGGCATAGCGATCGCGGCCGGACTGCCCGAAGACAAGATGCCGGATGTGCATATTCCAGAGGCATCGACGCCTGCAAATTTCAATGATCCTGATCTCGTTGATGCGATGACTGCCTCCGGGGCGAAAGTGATAGGCGCGGACAATGTCATTTATGCCGAGCCACAGATGGTGGGTGAGGACTTCTCGATGTATGGATCCACTGAAGATGACGTCCCGACGGTCCTCTATTGGTTGGGAACGGTCACACAGGAGAAAATCGACAAAGGAAATCTGCCGGGGCTTCACTCTCCATATTACTTTCCAATTCCGGAAAAAACGATTGAGACCGGAGTCGCTGTGACGACGCAGTCATTGATTGACCTGTTTAACGGCTAGCCATGACTACGCAGTCATTGATTAATCTGTTTAACGGCTAGCGGTGAATTACTTTATTATTTGACAAAGGTCACTGTATGACTTTTGTGTTTGGCGGTCAGCCTGGCTGTGATCGTGTTGCCATTGTGCGCAATGTGCACCATTTGCGATTGAGTGGGAAAGAGCTCCATCAGAAAGTCAGCGGTTATCCTCAGTTCATCCCACTCTTCAGGACAGGCCATCGAGAAACTGAGTTGATATGTGTCGCCAATTTCTTCGCAGCCATTGAGTTTTAGCTGAGTTGGATTGGCATTCAAATAAAGGGACAAGTGTCCGGCGAAGTAGTCAGCGAGCTCCTCTGCATATTTTGTACAAACCTGCTCAGGCTCGACGGCTTCTGCACTTTGTGATGCATTGCGCAAGGCATCACACATATCATCTGAAAAAACCTTCACGGTCAATTCGGCTTCCTTTGCATGGGCTGTGTGATTTATCTCAATTACAGCGATGTAGAAAGCGTGATCGGGTGTCGAGGCCATCATGTTTCCACTGAAAAAAAGAGCTATCACAATGATTTGCAAGTACATATGGTAATCCGATTTTGACTGACTGACGGAGTGTTTCAATCCCCGCATCAACAGAATACTTCAAACTTAAACAACTTGCATATCTTGGGGTTAATAAGAGACACTTTTACATCACTTTTTAAAGAATACAATAATGGCTTTTTCACTTCCGGCTTTACCTTATGCATTTGATGCACTTGAACCACATATTGATGCGCGCACCATGGAGATACACCATGACAAACATCACAATGGCTACACGAATAACCTGAACGGGGCGATCGAAGGGACTGACCTTGACGGCAAGAGTATTGGCGATATACTCGGTAATCTCGACATGTCAAATGCTGCCGTGCGTAACAATGGCGGCGGGTATTACAATCACTCCATGTTTTGGACTGTCATGAGCCCCAATGGTGGCGGCCAGCCTGGAGGAGCAATTGGTGCAGCTATAGACGCAGCATTCGGTTCATTTGATGAGTTTAAAGCCACATTCTCTAAAGCAGCCGGTACGCGCTTTGGCTCTGGTTGGGCATGGCTATGTGTACATCCGGGCGGAAAGCTCGAAGTTTGTTCCACGCCAAATCAGGACAATCCACTCATGCCTGGTGTGGAATGTGGTGGTCAGCCTATCCTCGGACTCGATGTCTGGGAGCATGCATACTATCTCAATTATCAGAATCGCAGACCAGACTATGTCGCTGCGTTTTTTAATGTGATCAATTGGGATCAGGTAGCGAAAAATTACGAGGCGGGTAAATAATCTGGTTTCGTAAACATATGGCATAAAATTTGCATGTGTCTTATTGTAACAACAATAGACACATGCTCATTCTTGCTTTCGCCATCGTAATCCTCCTTCTTGTCATTAGTGAATACACAGCACCCGCACAGGGCGTACGTCAAAAATGATCAGCGTGCTACTGCACAGCCTTGTACATCTGCTGTACAGCTTCTAAGGTGTATTTGCCACCAAGACTAGTCTGGAATACATACTCTTTATCTCCCTGAAGGCGGAAGTATCGAAATCCGTAGTTGATATACGTCGAGTCTATCGCAGTCTGATAGATAAATCCCTGATCGTCATCACTCATGATCTTCTGGTAGTATTTGT
>QMOR01000245.1 GCA_003648285.1 Bacteroidota bacterium | reverse complement strand
GTAACGTGGTAGAGACGCGATTAATCGCGTCTCTACTGTCGGATTTCATCACGTCGGATTTCATCACGTCGGATTTCATCACGTCGGATTTCATCACGTCGGATTTCATCACGTCGGATTTCATCACGTCGGATTTCATCACGGATGATTTCATATATCAATTTTATCGAATAAATATAATTGTCTGGAAATAGGGTCAGGCATTCGCATATTGTGGTGTTGTGCACAAATACCAAAATAAATACCGGATACGATCCGCACGTGCGTCGTGGTGGAATTACAGCAGGAATGCAGCCTATTTTGTAACCATATGTACCAAAGACCGGATATCGTATTTTGGGCGTATCAATAGCGGAATTGTGGAGTTAACGGATGTCGGGAGAATCGCCTATAATCGTTGGCAAGAAATTCCAGTAAAATTCCCATTTGTCAAATTAGGCGAATTTGTTGTAATGCCAAACCATATCCATGGGATAATTATTATCGGTAAATCTGATTCCAGCAGAATTAAAGTGTCACTTAAATCAGGCGGCATAACGGGGAATAAGAACCCAATGCTTCACATGAATCTATCCCACATCATTCGATGGTATAAAGGTGGGGTTACTTATGAATGTCGTAAGATGAATCCTTCGTTCGGTTGGCAATCCCGTTTTCATGATCGCATCGTCCGTAGCGAAGGTGCACTGGATAGCATATCTGTTTACATCGCCAACAATCCTGTTAAATGGAATACGGATAAATTGAATACGAAATGATAAATCGTCTCCGCGCAGATGATTCCCTTTGAACGCAAAGGTTATCTTTGCGGGCAGAATGAAAAACATTAGAAATTTCTGCGTTATAGCGCACATTGATCATGGGAAGAGCACCCTTTCAGATCGCTTGCTGGAATACACCAAGACGATTTCTGCGAGGGACATGCAGGACCAGGCGCTGGACGATATGGATATTGAGCGCGAAAGAGGAATTACGATAAAGAGTCATGCCATACAGATGAAGTACGTGCATGATGATGGCGAGACTTATACGCTAAATCTGATTGATACACCGGGCCATGTGGACTTCTCGTACGAGGTGTCACGGTCAATAGCAGCGTGTGAAGGAGCCCTTCTGCTGGTTGATGCGACACAGGGCATTCAGGCTCAGACCATCTCAAATGTGTATCTGGCGATTGAGAATGACCTTGAGATTATTCCGATTGTCAACAAGGTCGACATGGAAAGTGCCATGCTGGAGGAGTCTGTGGACCAGATCGTGGATCTCATCGGCGGCAAGGCATCAGAAGTGATTCCTGCCAGTGGTAAAACAGGTCTTGGAGTAAAAGATATTCTCACTGCGATTATTGACAGGATTCCGGCACCAGAAGGCGATCCGGAAGCTCCGCTGCAGGCATTGGTATTTGATTCGATATTCAACCAGTTTCGTGGTGTCATTGCGTATGTCCGTGTCTTTAACGGGTCTTTGAAGGCAGGCGATCACGTGCGGTTTATGAGTACCAGCAAGGAATATGAAGCTGACGAAATTGGTATTCTGAAGCTCGATCGGGTACCTAAAAAAGATCTGAAAACTGGTGATGTTGGATATGTGATAACAGGGATCAAGGAATCCAAGGAAATCAAAGTAGGGGACACCCTGACCAAGACGGACAATCCTTGTCAAGATTCAATTAAAGGTTTTGAAGAAGTTAAGCCAATGGTCTTCGCGGGTATTTATCCGGTGGACAATGATGACTTTGAGGATCTGCGTGACAGCCTGGAAAAACTGCAGCTCAATGATGCCTCCCTGGTTTTCGAACCTGAAACATCGGCGGCATTGGGATTTGGGTTTCGATGCGGATTCCTGGGCATGCTGCACCTCGAGATTATTCAGGAAAGGCTGGACAGGGAGTTTGATCAGAATGTGATCACAACGATACCTAACGTATCCTATCACGCATTCACAAAAAAGGGAGCGGAAGTTCTGGTGAATACACCAAATGACTTGCCTGACCCAATGAAGCTGGACAGGGTGGAGGAGCCTTATATCGACGCACAGGTGATCACGATGCCCGAGTATATCGGTTCGATCATGACACTATGCCTCGAAAAGCGTGGCGAGCTGATCAAACAGGAATATCTGACAACAGAGCGTGTCGAATTGACATTCCATCTGCCGCTGGCTGAGATTGTATTTGACTTTTACGACCGGCTCAAGTCGATATCGCGTGGATATGCATCGTTCGATTATACACCACTTGACTACAGGGCATCGGATCTCGTCAAACTCGACATGAAGCTGAATGGCGAATCCGTAGATGCACTTTCGGCATTGGTGCACAGGACCAAAGCCGAAGCGTTTGGCCGGAAGATTTGTAAAAAACTGAAGGATCTCCTGCCCCGTCAGCAATTCCTGATCGCTATACAAGCTGCCATCGGTGCCAAAATCATCGCGCGTGAAACGATATCAGCAATGCGTAAAGACGTGACAGCCAAATGTTACGGTGGGGATATCACACGTAAACGCAAGCTTCTCGAAAAGCAGAAGAAGGGCAAAAAACGTATGCGCCAGATCGGAAATGTTGAGGTACCCCAGAGGGCATTTCTAGATGTGCTGAAGCTGGATTGATCAGATATACTGCCTCCAGGCCTGCCCATTGCTGCGGCAAAAAAGTCCGTCGATTATTTTCTTCTATTCATAGACTGTTGTGTCAGTTGCCTCGAAAACGCATTAAATTAAGCAACTATACACGGTAACGTAACGTCCTTTCAGTACAGGTTTAGATTTTTTTATTGAATGCCAGACCGAAAATCTCTCAAAGCAGTAAAGCAATGATTTGGTCTTTTTTCACTTGAAAATCATTTAAAGATGAATGCATTTAGGTTACTCAAGCGCACACGTACACTCACACTTGCACTGGCAATGGTCCTCGTGACTATTCCCGCCTTTAGCACGGATTCAAAAAACAAGCCGGATAGCCCGGATGAATTGCTTCGGGAGAAAATAACACAGCTCGTGAGAAATCCGGACCTGAAATTGATACCTATTCACGAGAGGGAGGTCACTGTGGAATTTTTCGTGACACGTGAAAACAAAATTGTTGTTCTGGATGTCGGCACATTTAATAAGGTGCTGGAGAAGTATATCAAGCAAAAACTGAATTACAAGAAGATAGCAGTAAAAGGAGTCAGAAAAATGATGCCCTACAAAATCGAACTGGCATTTGTTGTCAGACGATAATGATGTACAGGGTTATTTACCGAACAGGGACTCTACAAACGCTCTCTTGTTGAAGATCTGCAATTGCTCCATACCCTCGCCGACACCAATATATTTGATGGGAATTTTGAACTGATCGGATATACCGAGTGCGACGCCACCCTTTGCAGTTCCGTCGAGCTTTGTCAGCGCAATGGCAGATACTTCGGTCGCTTCAATAAAATGCTTTGCTTGTTCGAGCGCGTTTTGACCGGTTGTGGCGTCCAGTACCAGCAGTATTTCATGCGGTGCGCCCTCCATGCTTTTATTGGTAGAGCGGTATATTTTTGACAATTCACGCATGAGGCCAAGCTTATTGTGAAGGCGGCCCGCCGTGTCAATAATCGCTACGTCGATCTTGTTGTCAATCGCATATTTGACGGTTTCATAGGCAACTGCTGCAGGATCAGTATTCATCCCTTTTGAATAAAACGCACATCCCACGCGATCTGACCAAATTTTGAGTTGATCTACAGCCGCAGCGCGAAATGTATCGGCAGCACCCATTACCACAGTCTTCCCGAGCTTTTGATATTGATGTGCGATCTTACCTATCGTTGTTGTTTTTCCAACGCCGTTCACACCGACCACGAGGATGATGTGCGGTATTTGATCCGCCGGATAGACGTAGTCCTCAATATCTTCTGTTTTATTTTCGGAGAGGAGTTGTACGATTTCATCCCGAAGGATTTCGTTGAGCTCAGACGTGCCAACAAATTTGTCACGTGCGACACGGGCTTCGATACGGTCGATGATCTTTACCGTCGTCTCAAGACCGACATCAGAAGAGATGAGAATACCCTCAAGTTCGTCGAGTACCTCATCGTCAATTTTAGACTTGCCAGCAACGGCACGGGATATCTTGCTGAAGATACCAGTCTTGGTTTTCTCCAGGCCCTTGTCGAGGTCTTCTTTCTTCTCCCTGGTAAAAAACTTCTTGAAAAAACTCATAGTATCTGACAATGTGGGGTCAACATAAAAAAGGCTCTTTCAGAATAATCCGAAAAAGCCCTTTTACATGTATCTGATTGTATCTTCTTACTTTGTAAAGAACGCCTTGGCTTCATCCTTGTGGATCATCACCTCTTTATACGTGTATTTTCCAGTCACAGGATCTTTCATCGGTTTGATCACTTTTACAAACTCTCTTCCTGAACCGGCATTTTGAGCACGTTGTGCTACACGGGCGTTTTTGGATATTTTAGCCATGATTACTTGATTTCTTTATGAATAGTATAACGCTTCAAGATCGGATTGTACTTCTTAAGTTCCAAACGACTCGGCGTATTTTTTCTGTTTTTTTGCGTCACATAGCGTGACGTACCTGACATACCGCTGTCTTTGTGTTCGGTACACTCAAGAATGATCTGATTGCGGTTGCCTTTTGATTTTTTAGCCATTGTGTCGTGATTTTAGATTTTAACTCCGATATCAACACCCTTTCTCTGCAACTTCTTCAGGTATGCATAGACACCTAATTTGTTGATTGTACGCATTGCCTTCGCAGACAGCTTAAGAGAAATCCATGTATCCAACTCGGGGACAAAGTACCTCTTGGTGTGTATGTTGGGCAAAAACCTGCGTTTCGTCTTATGGTTTGAGTGCGAAACATGGTTTCCCGTGATTGGCCTCTTACCTGTTAATTGACATACTTTTGACATCGTTCCTAATTTTTTGACTCCAGCCTGAGCCTTCGTCTTAATTTCTTGTGACCGCGGGAGAATTCGAATCCCCAACCTCCTGATCCGTAGTCAGGTGCTCTATCCAATTGAGCTACGCGGCCAAATATTCTTCCCGATCAGGATAAAACTATCCAGCGGTATCACGTTAGTTTACTTCAAAAACTATCCCAAAACCAGCACATCGCTGCTTTGGGGCTGCAAAGATAGAATTATTCACGATAACACAAACACTCACTGTACAACAAATGGATAAGAAACGCGATCATTTTTGTACTCCAACTGCACTACATAGTATCCCGGGATACCTGTAGCCATTGTCAGTTGATATTTGAATGTTTCTCCTGATGGATATAATTGCGCTTCAGACACGATCCGACCCATGCTGTCATATACTTTGATCGTATGCGCGTCAAAATGGCTCGTTGACATTTCCAATGTGATACGGCCGTCACTGGGATTAGGGTATACGACTTTGATAGCCAGGTCTTTGGGTGGCGCTCCAAATTCGAGACACATACCCTTGATAATCGTATTCACGTTCAATCGCCCCTCTGTCAGCGTCTTTCCTTTGAGGGATTCCAAAGGGTCAACACCTTCAAGCAACAGCGCCTTCAAACGCAGGGCAGCGCCCACAGGTTC
>QMOR01000244.1 GCA_003648285.1 Bacteroidota bacterium | reverse complement strand
AGGGAAATACCCGCCCGTAAAGGTCGTAGGAGACCTGATTTTCGTCTCCGGAACGAGCTCCCGCCAGCCCGACAACACCCTGGCAGGAGTGGAAGTGGATTACCTGGGTACGGCTACACTCGATATCAAGGTCCAAACCCGGGCAGTCATCGAAGCAATACGCCGCAACCTCCAGACAGTCGGTGCCGATCTGGAAGACATCGTGGATGTCACCTCTTTCCTGGTCAACATGAATGATTTTGGAGGATACAACGAAGCCTATGCCGAATACTTCGACTACGACGGCCCCGCAAGAACGACAGTGGCGGCACATCAGCTTCCTCACCCGCATTTGCTAATCGAAATTAAGGTCATTGCTAAAAGGCCTACTTCGCAGGCCTAAATTTTGAATTTTGAATTCTAAATTTTAAATTCAATGCTCAACCACGAGCCATTTAAAATTGAGAATTCTCCGAATGAATCCTCTGGATCGGATAATATTTCAAAGTTGCAATGAAGCAATACAACATTTAAAATTCAAAATTTCAACGTCATCACAGGCTCTCGATAATTTAAAATTCAAAATTTAGAACTTAAAATTAAAAAGTCATGTCAAATAAATTCACATCCGTACATTACCACTCATACCTCGAATTAGACAAGCTGCTCGACGCTCAACATCCACGCAGTGTCGCATTGGGTAATCCAGCGCATGAAGAAACACTCTTTATTATCATGCACCAGGTTTATGAATTATGGTTTAAACAAATCATACATGAAATTAAATCTGTTGCTGCATTATTTGAAGATGATCTCGTCGATGAACGGGAAATTTCCAAAGCTGTCGCCCGGTTGCGGCGGATCACTGAAATTCAGGAACTGCTGATCCAGCAGATCAAGCTCATGGAGACGATGACTCCAATGGATTTTCTCGATTTCCGTCATTACTTGTTTCCTGCAAGTGGTTTTCAAAGCTTCCAGTTTCGGATGGTTGAAATCATGCTGGGTCTTAGGGCTAAGGAGCGGCTCACTTACAATAAAATGCCATTTGATATTGTATTTGACGAAAAGAAGAAGGCGGAACTACACGAAGCGGAGAGCAACCGATCCATGCTACAGTTGATAAATGACTGGCTGGAAAGAACACCATTTCTCGAAACAGATAACTTCAATTTTATTGAGGCATACAAGGAAGCCGTGCAGAGTATGTTGCGCAAGGAAAAAGAGGCGATCAGCAACACAACTCTGCTGACAGACGAGATGAAGGCGGGCAGACTGAAAATGCTCGGCGATACCGACACGTATTTTTCGACCGTACTGGATCCGGTTAAACATGCCGAATTTATGAAAGAAGGGACGCTCAAGTTTTCATACAAGGCGACTATTGCAGCATTGTTGATTCATCTTTACCGGGAAGAACCAATTTTGCAATTGCCTTACCAATTACTATCGGTGATTCTTGATATCGAGGAGAATTTTACCACGTGGAGATACCGCCATGCGCAAATGGTACTGAGAATGATCGGGCGTAAGACCGGTACAGGGGGCTCTTCCGGGTCTGAATACCTCAGCAAGACAGCACAGAAGCATCATATCTTTGCAGATCTGTATAATATTTCGACCTTGCTGATTCCGCGATCAGATCTACCTGAGTTACCGGATGATGTTAAACAAAAACTCGGATTTTATTATACATCGACCAAGTAATGATCAAGCTGCAAAATTACATCAACGGTGAATTAATCTCTCCCGTCAATGACAATTGGCTGGACAATTACGAGCCTGCGAGAGGCAAGGTCTACAGTCAGATACCGGATTCCGATGCAGACGATATCGCTCTTGCCGTCGAGGCTGCCAAAGCCGCATTTCCGTCGTGGAGCAAGACGTCCATTGATGAGCGGCATGACTGTCTCATGCGCATTGCCAGTTTGATAGAAGAAAAACTGGACATGCTCGCTGCCGCCGAGAGTCGTGATAATGGAAAGCCTTTAAAACTGGCGACCCGAGTTGACATTCCACGCGCAGCTTCGAATTTTCGTTTTTATGCGACAGCAGCAATGCAGTTCTCGTCGGAGGCGCATCCAATGCCGGGCATGGCGATCAATTATACACTGCGTCAACCATTGGGCGTCGTCGGTTGTATTTCTCCATGGAATTTGCCGCTTTATTTATTTTCATGGAAGATTGCCCCTGCCCTCGCGACCGGAAATACTGTTGTTGCCAAACCTTCTGAGATAACACCCATGACGGCGTATTTACTTTCGGAGATTTGCATTGAAGCGGGACTTCCAAAAGGTGTTTTGAATATCGTGCATGGACTTGGTCATAAGGCGGGCGCTGCTATTGTTGATGATCCCGCAGTAACCGCCATATCATTTACGGGTGGGACAAAAACAGGAGCCGCTATTGCTGCACAGGCGGCACCAAAATTCAAAAAACTTTCACTGGAACTTGGGGGGAAAAACCCAAACATCATTTTCGCAGATTGTGATTTTAATAAAATGATATCGACGACCATGCATTCGTCATTTGCCAATCAGGGGCAAATCTGTCTGTGTGGTTCGCGGATATATGTGCAACGATCGATTTACGATCAATTTAAAGAGGAATTTGTAAAACGGACAAAAGCTCTGACTGTTGGTGATCCGGCTGATCCTGAAACAAAGCTCGGGGCAATAGTCTCTGAGCCTCACATGGAAAAGATATTGTCGTATGTCGCTCTCGCCCAAGAAGAAGGTGGAACAGTGCTTGCCGGTGGGCATCGCGTGCAATTCGATGGCGATCTTGCCGATGGGTGGTATGTAGAGCCTACGATTATAGACGGACTAGCACCTGGATGCCGAACAAATCAGGAAGAAATCTTCGGCCCGGTCGTTACGATCACGCCATTTGATACAGAAGAGGAGGCGTTGGAGTTGGCTAACGGTACGCAATATGGATTGTCCTGTACGATATGGACCGAGGATCTGACGCGAGCCCATCGGATGGCTGAAAATATACATGCCGGTATTGTCTGGATTAACTGTTGGTTGTTACGCGATTTGCGTACCCCGTTTGGAGGCACCAAGCAGTCAGGAGTGGGTCGTGAGGGTGGATTTGAGGCGATGCGATTTTTTACTGAGCCTAAGAATGTTTGTATTAAGTACGGTTAGATTATGCTAAAAATTGACATACACACCCATATCATGCCACGTGACATCCCGCGCTGGGCAAATAAATTTGGATATGGTGATTTCATTCACCTCGAAGATTGTGGGCCCTGTACAGCGCGCATGATGAAGGGAGATAAGTTTTTCAGGGAAGTGGAATCTAATAGCTGGGATGAAAAGACACGGATGCACGACTGTGACCGGGACGGAGTACATGTCCAGGTGCTATCTGTGATACCTGTGTTGTTTCACTATTGGGCGAAGGGGCCCGATGCGTTGGAGACAAGCCGGTTTTTTAACGACTATATCGCGGAGATGGTCCAGCGGAATCCACAGCGATTCATTGGACTGGGAACTATCCCACTGCAGGATCCACAACTCGCAATTCAGGAACTCGAACGCTGCGTCAACGAGCTGGGGATGGTGGGCGTCGAGATCGGTTCGCATATCAACGACTGGAATCTGAGTGCGCCTGAGTTGTTTCCATTTTTCGAGGCTTGCGATCGCCTGGGTGCTTCAGTGTTTGTACACCCCTGGGATATGATGAGCAAGGAAAAGATGGAGCGCTATTGGTTGCCCTGGTTGGTAGGGATGCCAGCTGAGTCTTCGCTTGCGATTTGCTCGATGATTTTCGGTGGCGTTTTTGAAAGGCTTCCAAATCTCAAGGTGGCGTTTGCACATGGTGGAGGGTCATTTCCTGCTACGATCAGTCGTATCGAGCACGGGTTTAATGTGCGTCCTGACCTCTGTGCTATTGACAATGACAAGAGTCCTAAGTCTTATCTCGGGAAGTTCTATATAGACTCGCTCGTGCATGATCCGAGGATACTGGACTACCTGGTCGACCTCATGGGCGCGGATCGGATTGCACTGGGGAGTGATTATCCATTTCCGCTGGGCGAGCATGTGCCGGGGAGTTTGATCGAGTCGATGCCGTATAGTGAGCATACCAAGGAGCTGTTGATGCATGGGGCGGCGCTTGAGTGGATGGGGCTTGAGGCAGATGGATTTTTATAGATTGATTTCGAAAAGGTTCGTTTTAGGAGGAATTAAGAATTCAGGGTTAACTATTAAGAGTTAAGAATTGTCTCTGATCCTCTCCACGAAATTATTGTCGATTACAGATTACTTTAAATAATTGAAAGTTGCTTTCAGAGGGAAAACAAAACATTCAAAATTCAACATTCAAAATCCAAAATTTCACAGACCTTAGCCATATGCCTGTAGACAACATCACCGACAGCCTTGAACACGCCCTGGAACTTGACCGCTCCGACCCTTTAGCCAAGTACCGCGAACAGTTTCATATCCCGGAAGTAAATGGAAAAGATTCGATCTATCTGACTGGGAATTCGCTAGGGTTGCAGCCGAAGAAAGCGCGGGAATATGTCCTTCAGGAGCTGCACGACTGGGCGAAGTACGGTGTTGAGGGGCATATGCAAGCGAAGCATCCGTGGCTACCGTATCACGAATTTCTGACTGAGAATATGGCTGCTGTCGTTGGCGCCAAACCAGGAGAGGTCGTAGTGATGAATTCCCTTACCGTGAATGTGCACTTGCTGCTCGTTTCATTTTATCGGCCCAATGGCAAAAAGCGAAAAATCGTTGTCGAAAGCGATCTGTTTCCCTCCGACCTTTATGCAGTCACATCGCAAATTGAATTTCACGGAGGTAATGCCGATGAAGACCTGATCTTGTGGAAACCGCGCGAAGGTGAATATGCTGTGCGATATGAGGACCTTGAGGAGATTGTAGCGGATAAATCTGATGAAATTGCATTAATATTTATTGGCGGGGTAAATTATTATACCGGGCAATTATTTGACTTAAAAAGAATTACGTCACTAGGTCATGACAACGATATCATCGTCGGATTCGATCTGGCACATGGTGCAGGTAATATTGATTTTGAACTTCATGAATCCGGAGCTGATTTTGCGGCTTGGTGCAGTTATAAATATTTAAATTCAGGGCCTGGAAGTCTGGCTGCCATTTTTGTACACGAAAGACATCGGACGGCGTTTGACCTTCCACGCTTTGCCGGTTGGTGGGGACACAACAAGGAGACCAGGTTTGGGATGCGCGATCCGTTTGACCCATTGCCAGGTGCAGAAGGATGGCAACTGAGCAATCCTCCGATTTTGCCGATGGCAGTGATGCGGGCAAGCCTTGAGTTATTTCAGGAAGCCGGAATGACTGCCATACGGAATAAATCAAAAGCACTCACAGAATTGATGCTTGGGCTCCTTCAATCCCGATCCTTGCCGGGACTCACTGTTATTACTCCCGAGAATGTCGACGAACGGGGATGTCAACTTTCCCTGTATCTCCATAATAATGGGAAAGTTGTATTTGATTTTCTTACAGAGCATGGAGTAATAGCTGATTGGCGCGAACCGGGAGTGATAAGGGTGGCACCCGTTCCGCTTTACAATACATTTCGGGATGT
>QMOR01000243.1 GCA_003648285.1 Bacteroidota bacterium | reverse complement strand
TACACACTTATTCTATACTTATTAACATGCGCGTCGTTATACAAAGAGTTTCAAAAGCATCCGTCACAGTTGATCACAATATCACTGGTTCAATTGGACAAGGATATGTCATATTGTTGGGAATTGAAAAAGAAGATACAATTATTGATAGTGATTGGCTATGTAAGAAGATTACTGCCTTGCGTGTGTTTGCTGATACAGATGGAAAAATGAATTTGTCCGTGACAGATATCGAAGGAGAATGTTTGATTATCAGTCAGTTTACATTACATGCAGGAACAAAGAAGGGAAACCGGCCATCCTTTATCAAGGCAGCAAGACCAGACCAGGCGATACCACTCTATGAAGCGTTTGTGTCAAGAATGCAGGATGCACTTACGAAGCCAGTGCAAACCGGGAAGTTTGGAGCGGATATGCAGGTATCACTGATAAACGATGGACCAGTCACGATAATTATAGATTCAAAAACCAGAGAATGAGAACAATCAGCTCACTTCAAACTTCCACGTTAAATCACGTACTTTAACCCAACGTAAAAAGTCGATGTGACTGGAAGAGAGAAAGGCATATTAGAAAAAATGGAGCGCGAGCTCAATCTGAAGCAACTTCAGATAAAGAGCCTGCTCACTATTACTCAGGCCATCAATGAGAATGTCTCAGCAGATGGATTGTACAACATGTACAAGTCTTTTATGAGCTGGGAAATGGATATCAGGAAAATGGCATTGTATGTCCTCAAGGACGAGCACTGGACTTGTGTCATTCAGGTAAATGAAGGAACAGATTCAACCCAGAATGGAGAAATGGAGGAGATTCTGTTACAATATTCCCGGTTGCACACTGTTAAAAAAGGCGATCCTGTTCAACTGTTAGGGTTTGATCTTGTGATTCCCGTGTATCACAAGAAAACTCCGATTGCCTATGCCTTGATTGGAGGGGTAAAAGAACAGGAAGACATCTACAACAAGATTCAATTCATCACTACAATAACGAATATCATTGCAGTAGCGCTCGAAAACAAGCGTTTGTTTAAGCGTCAACTGGAGCAAGAAACACTGAAACGCGAGATGAGTCTGGCGGGAAAGGTGCAAAGAATGCTGATTCCTGATGAACTGCCCAAAGGGAAGAATTATGAGCTGGCTGCGATATACAAACCGCACTTCAATATCGGAGGTGACTACTTCGATTATGTTAAATACAGTGAGGATCGATTTGCGTTTTGTGTAGCAGATATATCAGGCAAAGGGATTGGTGCGGCGCTACTCATGGCAAATTTTCAAGCGATTCTTCAGAGCTTGATCTATCAGTATCGCGACCTCCAGACATTTGTCCTGGCCTTAAACAATGCAGTTTTTAGAATTACGAAAGGCGATAAGTATATCACGTTGTTTGTAGCAGAGCTGGACATGAAGAAAAAGAATCTCCAGTACATCAATGCCGGCAACTACCCGCCATTCATGAAAATGGATGACAAAATCATACGTCTGGATCAGGGTTGTACAGTAATTGGCGCATTTCAATCGCTGCCCTTTATTGAGATGGGCGAGATTCCAATCACGGGCAGTGGGCTGATACTCTCGTTTACGGATGGACTAACCGATTTACAAAATGAAGCGGGAGATTACTTTGAAGATGAACAGATCCTGAAAGTACTCCATGAGAGCAAGGCAAAATCGGCATCCGGCTTTAATACAGATCTCCAAAAGAGTATGGATACTTTCCGTGGTGAAAGGGCGTTCTCAGATGATATTGCGGTGCTAACTTGTCGTTTTGATGCATAATTCTGAGCGATTCGTCTTAAACACAACTGCTGAAAGCGATAATAATCCTCAAAACACTAATTTGACTTTGTATTTTTGCGCGTTCTAATGAAGAATAAGACGACAGCAGCACTATTTGCGCTCTTTTTGGGGTGGTTTGGCGTACACAGATTTTATTTGCGTCAGCCAGGCTTGGGTATTTTGTATATCGTACTCTTCAGTATGGGTATCTCGGTGGTACTTGGTATCATAGATGCGATCGTATTATTGGCAATGGATCCGGCAGAGTTTGACCGCAGGTATAATGATGACGAAGAGAGTAATGAGCATGACCGTTACAGTCGCAGAAGAGAGAAAACCGACTACAGAAGAAGACCCGACACTAACACCAGAAGCAGACAAAGACCAAGCAGGAGAACTGAAAGGAGGCCGGTAACCAGTCAAGAGACGCGAAACCCACGAAGGCGCTATGGACGATCAGTAACTACAAATCAGGCTCCTGAAAGGAGAAGGGTAAATCCATACAAACAGAGTGGGATTAAAAAATACAAAGACTTTGATCTTCAGGCGGCGATTGAAGACTTTGAAAAGGGCCTTGAGATTGACAACCATGATATTTCACTGCATTTCAATATTGCATGTGCCTACAGTCTCACAGAAAGCGCAGATAAGGCAATGACGCATCTCGCCAAAGCTGTTGAATACGGCTTTAAAGATTTCAACAAGATCAAAACACATGATGATCTCGCTTTTGTGCGGATACAACCGGAGTTCGAGCAATTTGCAGCTGACGGATTCATGATCACGCGAGCACCTCAACTAGAACCACCCAAAGAGAATTTACTTGATGATGACATTTTACTCTCGCAATTGAATCGATTGTCTGAACTGAAGAACAAGG
Organism: Bacteroidota bacterium; assembly: GCA_003648285.1. GTDB lineage: Bacteria > Bacteroidota > Bacteroidia > Chitinophagales > Saprospiraceae > B8-G4. The sequence continues at coordinate 2,919 of QMOR01000243.1, read as the reverse complement.
GACTTATCACAGAAAAAGAGTTTCTGGCAGAAAAACACAAGCTCGTACGTTAAAATTTGGTAAGATTGTCTTAACGTGATGCGATCAACTTTTGTAGATGGCAAAGCGTTTCTATATTTGATAACCATGATCGCATCAGAGCTAGTAACACAAATTTTCACACCACTTCGCACATCAGATAGCGGAGAAGAGGCATTGACAGTAATGCATGTTTACCATGTAAAACACATGCCTATTGTCAATCAGAAGCAACTGCTCGGCACGATTTCAGAAGAGGATATTCTCAACCAGGACATGGACGAACCAATTGGCTCGTACGGGTTGTCGTTGGTAAGTGCATATGTGGGGATGGATGCACACCTCTTTGAGATTATGGCTAAAATGGCTGAGTATCACCTCACCACCATACCCGTTCTTGGCCAGGACGACGAGTATATGGGGGCTATTACACAAGAATCCCTGATTCTGTTTTACGCAGAGACCTTTTCATTCAAGGAGCCGGGAAGCATTATCGTATTGGAAATGGCCAAACGTGATTATTCACTTGCAGAGATTTCCCGGATCATTGAGTCTGAAGGAGTAGCAATCCTGATTTCCTTCCTCACGACTGATAGTGACTCACAAAAAGTGTTTGTCACGCTAAAATTAAATACGCAGGACGTACAACGTGCGATCACAACACTGCGGAGGCATGAGTACCATATTCGGGCGAGTTTTTCAGAAGAGGCGTATTTCGAAGGCCTGAAGGAGAGATATGACTCTCTCATGTCCTATCTCAACGTTTAGACGGCATTATTTCATATTGAAAAGCATCTGAATACGGGCTTTCTTATCTTTCGGCGTGGCAAAGGCAGAAATAAGGATATATGCAGTACTCGTGATGCTCATCGCAGGGCTATCCTGTACAGCACAGTTTCTTACGATCACCGAAATCACACTGGAGGGCAATAACCGAACAAAAGAGCATATCATATTCCGAGAACTGGAGTTTAAGGAGGGTCAGAGGCTACAACAATCACAGCTCGCTGCCGTATTGACAAAAAATGAACTATTGCTCTTATCCACCGCCCTGTTTACACGTGTTCAAATGAATATCAGCGATTGGGATGTAGAGAGGCAAAGGATAAAAATACATATCGTTGTAAGTGAATCACCATTTTTCATTCCCATTCCGATATTTGAACTTGCAGATAGAAATTTTAACGTCTGGTGGAATGATCACAATCACTCTTTTAAACGTGTAAACTATGGCCTCAAATTGGCAATTCTCAATGCATGGGGATATGGGAGCCGCATAAAACTTTCCGCACAATTTGGCTATACACCAAAGTTTAATTTTTCGGCATTGCTGCCTTTTATTGACCACAATCAATCGGTGCGCCTGGAGCTAAGGGCGCTGTATGCACAAAATAAAGAAGTCTCACTGTACAACTACGATAACAAACAATTTTTCGCTGAGAAGGATGAACAAGTCATATTTAAGCGTCAGACGTATAGTATTGGCTTGATCATCAGACCAAAGTTGTTTGCAACGCATATATTACGATTTGGATATAGCGACAACTGGCTGGATCAGGAGCTTGCAACTGAAGGCAATCCCGACTTCTTTTTAAACTCCCGATCGCGACAGCAATTGGTATGGGCAGAATATAGATTCAGTTATGATAAGCGAGACCTCAGAATTCTCCCAACGCGTGGGTGGCGGACCGTATTAAGAGTATTAAAAAATGGATTTGGCTTCTTTGATGATATCTCCTCGACATACGTGATACCAGAATTTGAATATTTTTTCCCTATTAATAAAAAATTTGTGGCCAGTGCTGCACTCCGTGTAAAAATTGGACTGGAACGAGAACAGCAGCCTTACTACAACTATCGTGGATTGGGGTATGGAGATGACTACCTCAGGGGATATGAATTATTTGTCGTTGATGCTTTGGATTATTACTACGGAAAATTTTCGGTGAGCTATAAGGCTTTCCACACAACAGTAAAGTGGCCAAAAATCATGTTAAAGGGCATGAGAATTATGCCAGTACAGATTTATTTTTCAATAAATTATGATGTGGGATATGCACATGATCCATTCTACGAACTAAATAATTCTTTTACGAATAGTTGGTTGAACGGTGGAGGACTGGGCCTGAATGTGTTATTGTATAATACCCTTCAAATACAGATTGAATACAGCGTCAACCACCTGGGGACAGGTGGTATATTTTTTCACTCAAATACTGCGTTTTAATGCGAATATTAATCTATAGTCAACACGTTGCGGAAACACAATTGAAATACATTAAAGAGCTATTTAAAGCAATCAGGGATGAAAACATTGATATTGCTGTATACCTGCCGTATTATGAAGAGTTGAAGGCGCAAGTTCCGCTTTCAGATGATGTCATATTATTTGAAACGACAGAGGATTTTGATAAGTATAAAATTGATTTTGTAATTACTCTTGGAGGCGACGGTACAATACTGAGCGCAGTGACATTAATCAAAGACAAGCAGATTCCAATTCTGGGTATAAATATGGGTCGCCTGGGATTTTTAGCGAGCATTGAGAAGAAATTTGCCGCATACGCAATTCAAAAACTATGCAGGGGCATGTATACTATTGAAGAGCGCATCATGCTCTACCTGGAAACCGAAGAGACAATATTTGGAGATGAGAAATTTGCCTTAAACGATTTCACATTGCACAAGCGAGATACGAGTTCAATGATTACAATTCATACGTATATCAACGGCGATTTTCTCACGTCATACTGGGCAGATGGACTCATTGTTGCCACACCCACAGGATCGACGGGATATTCCCTGAGTTGTGGCGGGCCTATCATTTTTCCAAACTCGGGAAACTTTGTTATTACACCAGCTGCCCCACACAATCTGAATGTAAGACCCATCGTGATCAGT
>QMOR01000242.1 GCA_003648285.1 Bacteroidota bacterium | reverse complement strand
TCCGCGATCAGGAACGACATGAGTTTTCACTACCAGACAGTTAGTATTGTCGGTCGTGAATACTACGATCTGAACGGTATTGATCCGCGGTATACAAGTGAGCTTCTTGGAAAAAATGGCGAGACCCTTGATAACAATGGCTTTCTCACAACACGCGCCTGGAACACAGCATATCGCACAGCAAGGAATGCCAACAATCTGATTATTGCAACGGCAAACACTTCAGCTTCTCTTACATCAGAAGAGGTCAATGGCCTCAATGGGTATGCGCAAACGATGCTGGTTTATGCCCTGCATCTTGAATTGAATCGTCAGTACGAAAACGGGATACGTGTAGACGTTGCCGATGCTGAAAACCGAGGTCCTATTCTGTCATATACCGAGAGTTTGGTCGGGCTTGCACAAATGCTTGATGATGCTTCAAGTGATTTGACTTCAGCTGGTGATAAATTTATATTTGATCTCTCCTTTGGATTTGCAAGGTTTGATGCACCAAGTGATTTCAATCTTTTCAACCGGGCTATCCGGGCCAGGATTGCGCTGTACCAAAATGATATGTCGACTGCCAGAACTGCTCTCGAAGCCTCTTTCATGGATGACGCGGCTGACATGGATTTGGGGGTATATCACACGTTTGGGACCAGCGGAAACGATCAAAGAAATCCGTTGTTTTACATACCTAACACTGATTTGTACACTGCCCATGATAGCTGGATTGCTGATGCAGATACTAGTGATGCGCGGATTGCTCTCAAGACAACTCCGCTTGATCCTGCTGCTCTTGATGTTCCTGTTGTCCTTGATGGCTTGTCAGGAAGCGTTCAGGTACAGAATTATGCATCAGATGTTACACCTGTTCCATTTGTACGTAATGAGGAACTTCTATTGATTTGGGCCGAAGCAAATATCGGATCCAATAACGGAGATGCGGTGACAGCAATCAACGTGGTCCGCAATGCCGCGGAACTTGGAGATTATTCAGGAGGCACAGATGATGCTGCACTTCTGGACGAAGTACTCAACCAGCGTAGATATGGGTTGTTTGGTGAAGGACACAGATGGGTTGATATGCGCAGGCACGGCAGACTTAATGAAATACCAACTGATCGCGATGGGGACGTTGTACACGTGCAATTTCCAACACCGGTACTTGACATTGACTAATTAATGGCACTTTGCTATCGAAATACAGGGAGTCTCTCTATTGAGGCTCCCTTTTTCATACCATAAAAGACACCGCCGTATGGTGTGGATTCAATTATTTCTTTACCTTTGCCGTCCATTTGAAAATCACGAATAGTAATGGCACAACATCAGTCAGCGAAAAAAAGAATCCGTCAGACCTTGAAGCTCAGAGATGCTAACAGGTACTACAAGAAGTCAACACGTACAGCAATCCGCAAATTGCGTGAGATGTCTGAGCACGCAGATGCGTCAAAGCTTTTGCCCAAAGTGATTAGCATGGTAGATCGCCTTGTGAAACGCAATGCGTGGCACAAGAACAAAGGTGCTAACCTGAAAAGCAAGCTTACGCGTCATGTTGCAGCTCTGAAAGGGTAAGCGACAGACGATCTGCATACATATTACAATCCCACATATTTAAGATAAGGCGTGCGAGTTTTCGTGCGCTTTTGTCGTTACTGCCTGGATGTAAGTGGGTGTTTTTTTACCGCCCCGCCAGCGAGGGCAAGAGATGGACTCCTTAATTCCTTAATTCATATCTTTGCTTACGAACGTTCATTCGTATTTTACTATTATATATATGAGTCAATACTATAAGCTTACTATATCTGACATCAGAAGCGAGACACCAAGCGCTGTCGTTATCGAATTGTCGGTTCCGGAGAATCTGAATGAGTCATTTCGCTTTGAGGCAGGTCAATACCTAGGTGTACGAGTTGATATTGATGGGACTGATGTGAGAAGGTCCTATTCCATTTGTTCAGCGCCCACAGAAAATATACTGCGCATCGGAGTCAAGAAAGTGCCGGGAGGTCTGTTCTCAACGTATGCCAACGATGTACTCAAGGTCGGCGATGAGTTAGAAGTCATGCCACCGCTTGGCAAGTTCACAATGTCATGCGATCCAGCGAGAAAGGGCCAATATGTCTTTTTTGCATCAGGAAGCGGCATTACACCAGTGGGCTCATTGGTCAAATCAATCCTTCGGGAGGAGCCACTATCGCATGTCACGTTGTTTTATGGAAATAAAACCATAGAAGACATCATGTTTCGGGAGGAACTTGACGGGCTAAAGAACAATTATATGAAGCGCCTGAGTGTCCACCATATTTTGAGTCGTGAACGTCAGAACAGCCCATTCTACAACGGAAGAATTGACGCGGAAAAATGTGATACGTTCAGCAAAGTATTTTTTATCCCTGCAAAGGTTGACAAGTTCTTTCTATGCGGTCCGGAAGCAATGATTAATGACGTCAGTGATTGGCTAAAGAGAAAGAATATCGAGGCCGGTAATATTGCGTTTGAGCTGTTTACATCGCCTACGAGTAGAGCCTTTGTTTCAGATAAGGATTCTAAGAAGGTTCTTGCAAATCCAGAAAGAGAGAGTGTTGTCACGGTTCGTATCGATGGAGATGCGATGGAGTTTAACCTTGCCTATGGGGCAGAGAATATTCTCGATGCGGCAATTGCTGCCGGAGCTGATGCCCCATTTAGTTGCAAAGGGGGTGTCTGCTGTACTTGCAAGGCGATGCTGATGGATGGCGAGGTCGAGATGGATGTTGTCTACGGTTTGGAACCAGACGAAATTGAAGACGGTTATATTCTTACCTGCCAGTCACATCCGCGATCGGAAACTGTGCTGGTAGACTACGACGTTTGATATGACAGCAACTGCAACGCATACAAGATCTACCAGAAAGCAGCACATTTACGAAGCTGCGGCCACCCTCTTCAGGGACAAGGGCTATAATGCGACGAGTATGCGCGACCTGGCATTGTCTGTTGGAATCGAACCATCCAGTCTCTACAGTCATATCAAGTCAAAAGAGGAGCTACTCAGCGGAATTTGCTTCGATTGCGGACAGCAATTTCTCGATGGTGTCAGAGCCATTATTTCAGATCAAAGCACAATTGAAGATCAACTCCGTCAACTCATTTTCCTGCATGTAAAAATCGCACAAGACGATATCACATCAATGACGGTATTTAACGATGAGTGGAGACATATCACTGAACCTGAGCTCAGCTTATTTTTGCGCATGCGGAAGAAGTATGAAGATGATTGTATGGTAATTATCAATTCAGGTATGGACGAGGGGGTATTTAGAAATATTGACTCTCACGTTGTATTAAATGCGATCATCAATTCGACGCAATGGATACAACGCAGTAAGAGAATGCTGTCAAAAGAGACAGGCGTACTTGGAAATCAAATAAGTGATTTAATTCTCAATGGACTTTTACAGGATAATAATTAACTGATTAACTGATGACGACAACGGATCTTGAAATTAAATTCCAGCAAACCATAGATAACGAAGAAAAGATCGAGCCTCGTGACTGGATGCCTGACAATTACCGCAAAACTCTAGTGCGGCAAATTGCGCAACACGCACACTCTGAAATCGTCGGCATGCTCCCTGAGGGAAACTGGATAACGCGCGCCCCCTCGCTGCGACGCAAAGTCGCTTTGCTTGCAAAGATCCAGGATGAGGGTGGGCATGGTCTGTATCTGTATAGTGCATGTGAGACTCTGGGTGTAAAGCGCGACGATATGTATGAGGAGCTGCATGACGGAAGAGCCAAGTACTCAAGTATCTTTAACTACCCCACCCTGTCATGGGCCGATATGGGGACCATAGGCTGGCTCGTGGATGGCGCGGCAATCATGAATCAAATTCCTCTTTGTCGCTGCTCGTTTGGTCCGTATGCGCGGGCGATGGTGCGTATCTGCAAGGAAGAGAGTTTTCACCAGAGACAGGGATATGACATATTAAATATCCTCTGCAAGGGCAGTGACGAACAAAAAGCGATGGCCCAGGAGTCACTGAATCGCTGGTGGTGGCCCAGCATTATGATGTTTGGCCCAAGTGATAAAGATTCGAAGCATACGGCGCAATCGATGGCCTGGAAAATTAAGCGATTTACCAATGACGAATTGCGTCAGAAGTTTATTGATGTCACAGTTCCACAGGCTGAATTTATTGGACTGAAAGTACCCGATCCGGATCTGAAATTTAATAAAGAAACAGGGCACTATGACTATGGTGAAATTAATTGGGATGAATTCTGGCAGGTCGTAAAAGGAAATGGACCGTGCAATAAGCAACGGTTGGATGCGCGGCGATCAGCGTGGGAAGAAGGAGAGTGGGTACGGGAAGCGGCGGAGGTTTATGCGGAGAAGCGAGCTGCACGGAGGAGCATTGCTGCTGCAGGTGTCTCTTAATACGATAAATTAAATCTTTCAACTATATAAAAATTACTTCATGTTTGTAGAGAATCTAGAAACGATCAATAATCAAATTCAAGTTCAATTATCAAGGGATTTGAGTTTGCAGATTTCTAAAGACATGCACATGAAATTCGATTTGGAAAACAGGCTGGTAAACTTTGCGACTAAGACGATTGTTTTCACAAGATCACTGCCAAAGGAATACGCTGCAGAACGATTGAAGGAACAATTGACACGAAGCACCATGAGCTCGGCATTAAACTATGGTGAAGCTCAGGCGGCAGAATCAAGACGAGATTTTAAACATAAAATCTCTATTGTCCTTAAAGAACTGAAAGAAAGCCGGGTCGGCATGAAAATATTGTCAAGATTAGAGTACGGCAACACAACATCCCGAACTGTACTACAAAGAGAATGCGAAGAACTCATCGCAATATTTTCAACTATCGTAAAACGCACTACGCTTGATCATTGAGTTTGAATTTGATAATTGAGCTTGATATCGAGCTCGATATCGAACTTGATTTGAGCAATAAAAAAAGAAATTATGAACAACTGGAAACTATACGAGGTCTTCATCCGCTCAAAAGCAGGTCTGCATCACAAGCATGCCGGCAGTCTGCATGCGGCTGACTCCCAGATGGCAATTGAAAATGCACGCGATGTCTATACGCGAAGAAAAGAAGGAGTGAGCATTTGGGTTGTCGAATCGACCGACATCACAGCTTCTAATCCGGAAAAGAATGACGAAATGTTTGACCCTGCAGAGGATAAAATCTATCGTCATCCTACATTTTATGAAGTGCCTGATGGAGTGAAGCATATTTAGGTTAGTTGATAATTCGGGATGCGGGATATTCGGGATGCCCTCCTTCGCCGTTCGGCTACGGAGGGTGATATGGGATGCGGGATATTCGAGAATCACTATCGGTTATCGGGACGATGCAAACAATGACATAATCATGAATACTTATATAAAGCATTATCTACCATCGCAGATCTATCATCACGCATCGCGGATCCCGCATCTCGCAACACCAGATACTATTATCTCAGAACCTAAAACTCAACACCGAAAACCATGAACGATAAACTATATACCTACACCCTCCTGCTCGCCGACAACAACCTCATCCTTGGGCAAAGAATGGGGGAATGGTGCGGACACGGG
>QMOR01000241.1 GCA_003648285.1 Bacteroidota bacterium | reverse complement strand
TTTTAAAGTTGCGTTGCCTATTCTTTGCTCCCTTCATCAGTCACTATCTTTAGCAAAGCAGCAGCCACTTCTAAAGAAGTATAATCTTCCTGAATAAGTTTTTCAACCAAATTATTACATTTTCCCAGGTGCCCGGCATCAATAATCCCTTTAACTTTTTCTAAAAGCAAGTTCGTCCTGATCTCTTCGACATCACTGACAGAAGGAACTTTCTGAGCTATAATTTTAGTTTTTGTGAATCTTTGTATCTGCCTTATTCTATATGCCTCCTTGCCGGTCACAAATGTAAATGCATACCCCGCTTTTCCTGCCCTGGCGGTTCTTCCGATCCTATGTACATAATATTCATCATCGGTAGGTATGTCATAGTTAAACACTGCGTCTGTAGCTCCTACATCGATTCCCCGGGCTGCCACATCAGTTGCCACTACAATATCAATCTCCCCCCTTCTGAATTTAGACATGACGCTATCTCTTTGATTCTGCTGCAGCCCCCCGTGCAGCCCTTCAGCCAGATATCCTCTTGCCTTTAAGCTTTCAACCAATTCATCCACACGTCTTTTTGTATTACAAAAGACCAATGACAATTTCAGATTGTAAAGATCGATTAAACGAGACAGTGCCTCTGTTTTTGCAAGCTGTTTGACTTCAACAAAAAATTGTTCGACATCGGGAACGGTCATCTCCCTATGTACCAATTTTATCATTTGGGGGTCTTTCTGATATCGTTTCGTTAATTTTAAAATGGCTTTTGACATGGTTGCAGAGAATAGGATCGTCTGCCTTTTATCCGGGATTTTCTTAACAACAGTTTCGATGTCGTCTCTAAATCCCATGTCCAGCATTTCATCTGCTTCATCCAGTATGATTATCTTTACGCCATCCATTCTCAAAGTGCGGCGGTTTAAATGATCCATGACGCGGCCAGGAGTTCCGATAACAATCTGTACACCTGCTTTTAATGCTTTAATCTGGCGCCCTATGGGCTGTCCACCATAAACGGGTAAAATCTTAATGCGTTTTTTATACTTCGAAAGATTTTTTAGTTCTTCTGATACCTGAATTGCCAGCTCTCTTGTGGGGCATAAAATTACAGCCTGCAATTTCTTATTTTCCGGATCTATCCTCTCCAAGGTTGCAATTCCGAAAGCCGCAGTCTTCCCCGTACCTGTTTGCGCCTGTCCAATCACATCTTTTCCATCCAACAGATATGGAATGGATCGATTTTGAATCGTGGTGGGCTCTTCAAAACCCATATCTGTGATTGCCCGATACATCTCTTCTGATAAATGTAACTTTTCAAATCCTGAACTTTCCATGTGTAATCTCCTTTACTTTCCTTTGTTTGTTACCTTACTTAACTCTGACACAAGCGAATTTTTCTGGTTCTGATGTTTTCAGATGGTCGCTAACGGTAGTTGGCAAACACGGGCTCCCAGGCATGTGGATGTGAACTGCCAGCTTACGTCTCTTTATTTCGTCGATGGAACAGCTAAGTTCCATATATCAGACACCGATGGGGGTGTAAATACCCGTGCTCCGATCTCAATTCCTTCTGCAACAGCTCTGGTATTGTCCGTCCCTGTCCCGTAGACGATTACAAGTTTTGGTTTTGAGTCTGCCATGGTTTTGTACCTCTTGCCTCCGTCGCTCCTAAAAAAATTAGAGATGCCCCACACCTACGTTATGGAGCATCTGGAGAGTATCTTCGACGCAACCGCTGGCGCATCTTCGAGTGGAAAGTCATCGGTGTTGAGCGTCTCAGCGAGTTCATCGAAATGCGTCTCTTTGCCGCCGACCCTGCATGCCATCTTGGTTCCAGGCGGGAAGAGATTCTTTAGCTCGTTTTTGTTCTTCACAGGGAACTTGACCGCCGCGTCTTTCATCATCTCAACGATCTCGATCTTGAGTTCCTCAATCTCGCCAATTGCACCCTGCGTTGGCGCATCGTGTGCAAGTTTATGTTCTTCTGCCATTTTGACCACCTTGCTGCTACTCAATTATCCAATCTGTAATAAGCGTTTTGCTGGCTTATTTGCACATCGTAATCGATATCGAGCGGCTGTTTTGCGAATATCGTCTTAAATCCATCAGTTCTTGACGATATTCGAACGATAAGTTTTTAAAGTCGTATTGTAAATGGGGATAAAGTGCGCTTAAAGTGCACTGATTTGCACGCATCAGGATGTTTGACCGCTGATGCCAGTGGATTCCTTAAATATCCTGTAAACACAAAAAGGAGGTGTTGTAATTGGCTAAACTGGCTGTAATCTACGGAACCGGAACCGGTCACACCGGAGAGATGGCAGAACAGATAGATGACGGGGCAAGGTCCGAGGGTATTGAGACTGAAGTGATACTGCTCGGTAACGTGACTGAGGATGTGCCCGGCGGCGGGCGCATAACGAGTGTGGATGACGCGCTCGCGATCATGGACTCGGCGGATGCCGTTGCGATCGGCTCATCAACTTATGAGATGAAACCGGTCGTCTTTGTGGAGCAATTACTGGAAAAGGCTGGAAGCCTTGATCTGTCTGGCAAGGTCGGGACAGCATTCGGACCTTACGCAACCCGCCCCAAAGCTGTCGGGATCGTAATCGATGCCATGAAGAGCTGGGGTATGGATGTCTTGGAACCCGGGTTGCAGGTATCAGGTGCAATAACCGGCAAGATAAAACAGGAGTCCAGGGAACTTGGCGAGAGCATCGCAAGAGCGCTTTCCGGGACGAAATAGGAGGTGAGTAAGATGGATAAGATCACAGACGATGTAAAGAAGGTTCTTGAAAAGATAGGGTGGGGCTCGGTTGCCACGGCATCAAAAGGCGGCGTACCGAATGTCTCGCCAAAGGGCAGTTTTAAGATCGTTGATGAGCAGACGATCCAGTTTGCGGATATCTTCTCAGAACACACCCGAAAGAACTTAATGGAGAACCCGAAGGTAGCAATCGATATCGTGGACGCAGAGACCGCATCAGGATATCAGCTCAAGGGAACCGCTACACTTGCGGATAGCGGACCTGCCTATGATGCAGCAAAGGAAGAACTTGCCGGAATGGGGTTTCCAGCGCCGAAGAACCTTGTCACCGTTGCGGTTACCGTGATATACAGCGTGAAGCCAGGAGGCAGTTAGGATCATGGAAAATACGCTCGAAAACCTGACAAAAGCTTTCATCGGCGAGAGTCAGGCACGGAATCGGTACACGTTCTATGCGAAGGTTGCAAAGAAGGAGGGCTTTGAGCAGATCTCAGATATCTTCCTTCTGACCGCGGAGAACGAACGGGAACATGCGAAGTGGCTCTTCAGGATGATCGATGAACTGCGGCAGAAGATTCCCGAAAAACCTGATGAGATCGTCGTGGAAGCCGCAGCCCCGCTAACTCTCGGCACAACCGCTGAGAACCTCGCCGCAGCGATCGCTGGCGAGAATTACGAGACTACAACGATGTATCCTGCGTTTGCAGACGTTGCAGAGGGCGAAGGACTGGACGGGATTGCCCAAAGACTTCTGATGATAGCGGTTGCGGAGGCACATCACGAAGAGCGGTACAGGAAACTGCTTGCAACGGTCGATGCGGGCACGGTCTTTACGAAGGATACGAAGGTCATCTGGGTCTGCAGGAAGTGCGGGTATGTGCACGAGGGCAAGGAACCACTTGCTCAGTGTCCATCGTGCGATCATCCGAGAGAGTACTTCGAGATTAAGTGCGAAGAATACTAAATAGGAGGTACATAATGACAGCTAAAGGAGAAGTTTACGAATGTGAGATATGTGGGAACGTTGTTGAGGTAATAGAGGCAGGAAGCGGAGAGCTCGTCTGCTGTGGCGTTCCGATGGAGCTAGTTTCATGACGAACTACAGATGCAAGATGTGCGGATACCTGTACCGCCCGGAGAGGGGCGACCCAACGAGTGGAATCGAACCTGGAACAGAGTTTTCGGACCTGCCAGACGACTGGAATTGTCCGTCATGTGGCGTCGGGAAGGAGTTTTTCAAACTTGTGGAATAAACCAAAGGAGGCATAAAATGGTTGAAGAAGTGATCGATGAGCAGTTCCTGCGAGTAAACAGAGCAGCGAACCTGATGAACCTGACTGAACTTGAGAAGAAGCACCTGCCGCATATCAGCATTCCTGTAGAGGTTGCGGCACGGGAGCCGTTTAATATTGAGGTTGAGGTCGGCGGGATGCTCAAGCATCCGAATGAGCCGGGACATCACATACAGTGGATCGAACTGTATGCAGAGGACGTATTCCTGGCACGAACAGACTTAACCCCGCAACTCACCGAGCCAAAGACCGTGTTCACGATCAGGCTCGACAACGTGGGCTCTGTCAAACTGCGTGCGGTCTCGCGCTGCAATCTGCATGGGCTCTGGGAAGTTGCCGGAACCGTTTCGGTTCTGCCACCGGGAACACAGGTTGCACACGACAACAAGGTTGCATGTCTAACATGCGGGCAGATGACGTTTGTCGAAGGCGACAACCCTGAAACCTGCTGGTTCTGCGGCGAGCACGAGGCAGAGAACTTTTCGGGCTGCTGAAGAGGTAGAGGTCAGGAGGTTAATGACATGACCAGCTGGAAATGCTCAAACTGCGGATATACACTGGAAGCGGATGCGCCGCCGGAAGAGTGTCCGTCCTGCGGCGAGAGGTGTGATTTCATCGATGTTAGCTGCTACATTCCAGAATGCGACGCCTGTGGCGGGGTCTGCGGTGGAGTCGATGAGAGGCTTTAAGGACTGTAAGAGGCTGAAGAAAATAGGAGGTATGTAATATGGGAGAACAAACTGTCAAGAACATTAGCAAGAAGATCGGGTTCACCCCTGATATCATGAAGACGATTGGAGAGATCGACCCATCCTTCTTAAGGATGTACCACAAGTGCGATGAAGGTATACTGAAGGACGGCGCGCTCTCTGTGAAGGTGAAGGCGCTGATGGCACTCGCCTCGGTTGCAGCACAGCGGTGTGAGCCCTGTGTGGAATCGCAGATGCGAAACGCAATCAACAACGGAGCAACAAAAGAGGAGATCGTGGAGACGCTCGAAGTCGTGTTCATGACGTCCGGTGCCCCTGGTGTTGCGATGTTTCGAAATGCGCTGAAACAACTGAAAGACTGAACAGGAAGATGTGATGGGTATGGAAGAAGAGAGCACAGCAGAACCGGCACGTGCACGCCCGATGCTTCACCTGGGCGAGCCTGCCCCTGATTTTGAGGCTGTGACCACTCACGGACCAATAAAGCTATCCGACTATAAAGGGCAGTGGGTCATCCTCTTCTCGCATCCGGCAGACTTCACGCCGGTCTGCACAACAGAGTTCATGGGCTTTGCAAAGATGAATCCTGAACTTGAGAAGCGCGGTGTCAAACTGATCGGACTCAGTGTTGACAGCGTCCACTCGCATATCGCGTGGGTGCGGAACATCAAGGAGAAGATGGGCGTTGAGATCCCGTTTCCGGTGATCGCGGACCTCAGCATGAGTGTCGGGACGCTGTACGGTATGATCCATCCGGGACAGAGTGCGACCGCTGCGGTGCGGTGCGTCTTCGTGATCGATCCCGACCAGATCCTGCGGGCGATGATCTACTATCCA
>QMOR01000240.1 GCA_003648285.1 Bacteroidota bacterium | reverse complement strand
GGCAAGAACTGGCTTAAGGTGAAACCGATCATGGAAACCCTTGATCTCGTCGTTGTCGGAGCGGACTGGGGCGAAGGGCGGCGTGCGAACCTGATCGGCTCGTACTTGCTTGCATGTTACGACACTGATACCGGAGAGTTCCTTGAGATCGGCAGGGTCGGCACAGGCATAACCGATGAGCAGCTATCAGAACTGACCGAACTTTTTTCGCAGTATATCGTCTCAGAGGTGGGGAGCGCAATCGAGCTTAAGCCTGCTGTTGTCTTTGAGATCGCGTATGAGGAGATCCAGAAGAGCCCGCATTATGCGTCCGGATACGCACTCAGATTCCCGCGGCTCGTCCGGGTGCGGTTTGATAAGACGCCTGAAGATGCCGATACTGTTGAGCGGGTGGAGCGGCTCGCGGGAGGGTGAGGTATATGAGGTATACAATGCAAATAAAACCGCATCGATGAAGATCACTGAACTCATCTGGCTGGACAATGTTATAGGAAGATCGAATCCAAACACCACTGCCTGCCAACCGATGTCGAGGAAGTCTTTACCAACAAGCCAAAGGTCAAAAAGATGCACAGAGGACATTTCTGCGGAGAAGATGTTTATAGGGCATTTGGGCAGACAAGAGCCGGACGTTACCGAACAAGTGTTTTTCATCCACAAACGAACGAATAAAGCACTAATCTTAAGTGCTCGTGACATGGACGAAAAAGAGAGAAAAAGTTATGCCAGAAAATAAGAAACAATCCACCCAACGGGACCCGTTACCAGAGGACTTCGGCTCGCTCGAAGAGTTTTGGGCATTCTGGGACACCCACAGCACTGCCGACTACGAAGATCAGATGGAAGATATAGATGTGGATATAGACATCCACTCAAGCAAGGTATATTGTGCTGTGGCAAAAGACCTGCTCGCTCAGCTGCGAACTCGGGCACGACAAGAAGGAGTGTCAACAGAGACGCTGATAAACCTTTGGCTCCAGGAAAAGGCGGCTACAGTGGCGTAGGGGGAGCTTCCACCATCGCAAGAATCGATGAAACCTCTTGACTATTACTCTGTGCATGGAGCGACCCTGCCTCACAATTGATCGTTGAGTATAATAGTATGTTCTCGGTGGTTAAATTATAATTGTATGAAAATTAAAGTGTTAAGAAATTGGTATCAAATATTATGTTCTTGAATATAGTTGAATATGTAAGATGATACATCAAACGAGATGGGGAGAGTTATAATGAGCAATAATCCAACAAATGTCTTAATAATGGGGGCGGCAGGTCGTGATTTTCACAATTTTAATGTATATTTCAGGGATAATCCTGCCTACCATGTGGCAGCCTTCACTGCCACGCAGATACCTGATATCGAGGGCAGGACATACCCGGCTGCGCTTGCAGGTGAGCGGTATCCTGATGGTATTCCCATATACCTGGAAGATGAGCTTGCTGACCTGATACGCTCGCATTCCATTGATCAGGTGGTGTTCGCCTACAGCGATGTGCCATATCATTATGTCATGTCAAAAGGTGCATTGGTCAATGCTGCAGGTGCGGATTTTATCATGCAGGGACCGGATTCTACTATGCTTGGGAGCAGCAAACCCGTGATATCGGTATGCGCGGTGCGTACGGGTAGCGGCAAGACCTCTGTGAGTAAAAAAATATGCCAGATTTTGCGAAAGCTGGGCAGGACATCATCGGTGGTCAGGCATCCAATGCCTTACGGGAATCTGGCAAAACAGGCAGTGCAGCGCTTTTCATCGTACGAGGACCTGGATGAAATGGACACTACCATCGAGGAGCGGGAAGAATACGAGACTCATATCGATGTGGGATGTACGGTATTCGCAGGTGTGGATTATGAGAAGATACTGCGCAGGGCTGAGGCAGAGGCAGATATCGTGGTGTGGGACGGAGGTAATAACGATTTTCCGTTCTTCAAACCCGACCTGAGCATCGTGGTTGCCGACCCCCACAGGGCAGGGGACGGACTCACATACTACCCTGGTGAAATAAACCTGCGAATGGCAGATGTGGTGGTGATCAATAAGCAGGACACGGCAGAACTTGAAAATATTGAGTTGGTGCGCCGCAATATCCTGGAGGTCAATCCGGATGTCAGGATTATTGATTCTGCCTCACCCATCACGGTGGAACATCCTGAGATCATCAAGGGTAAACGGGTGCTGGTAGTGGAGGATGGGCCCACCCTGACCCATGGTGGCATGAAATACGGAGCCGGAACCATCGGTGCCAACAAGGCGGGGGCGCGGGAAATAATTGACCCCAGACCGTATACGGTGGGTACGATCACTGAGACATTCCGGAAATATCCTGATACCGGGCTGCTGCTGCCTGCCATGGGTTACAGCCCCAAGCAGGTGAGTGACCTGGAAGAGACCATTAACAATGCAGACTGCGATGCTGTGGTCATTGGTACACCCATTGACCTGAGCCGGGTTATCAATATCAATAAACCAGCCACCAGGGTGCGCTACGAGATAATAGAGATAGGGGAGATGACCCTGGAAATGATAGTCAGGGAGTTCCTGGAAAGGGTGGGTGCTTGAGTCTCATAGTGGCAGCTCTTGGCGGTAATGCTATTATCAAACCTGGGCAAAAAGGCACCATAAGGCAGCAGTTCGACAACACTTTTGAATCCATGGGCTATATCGCCCATCTGGTGCGGGCGGGTCACCGGGTTGTGCTGACCCACGGGAACGGGCCACAGGTGGGTTTTATCATGATACAGGAGGAGGCAGCCAGGGGGAAGGTGCCGTATGTGCCACTGAATGTGGATGTGGCAGAGTCCCAGGGGAGCATGGGATATATGATAGCCCAGAGCTTGGTGAACCAGTTGAAGGACCACTATCTCGATACCAGGGTGGCATCGGTGGTCACGCAGGTGCTGGTGGACCCCCATGACCCTGCATTTGAGCATCCCACCAAGCCGGTGGGTCCGTTCTATGAAAAGGCATATATGGAGGAACTTGAACGCTGCAACCATGCAATGGTGGAGGATAGCGGCAGGGGCTGGCGCAGGGTTGTGCCTTCGCCCGTGCCAGTGGCTATTGTTGAAATGGAAGTCATTAAGGCGCTGGTTCAGGACGGTGTTATCGTGGTGGCTTGCGGGGGTGGGGGCGTTCCTGTGGTTGAGAAGGATGGTGACCTGAAGGATGGTGACCTGAAGGGTGTGGATGCGGTGATTGATAAGGACTTGGCGTCGAGTTTGCTTGCCAGGGAAATTGGGGCGGATGTGGTGATGTTCCTGACCACTGTGGATAAGGTGTGCCTGAATTACAATACGCCCGAGCAGGTTGAACTGGACAGGATGACTGTGGAGGATGCGCGCCGCTATCTGGCAGAAGGGCAGTTCCCTCCAGGGAGCATGGGGCCCAAGATTCAGGCTGCGGTGGAGTTTGTGGAGCAAGGGGGGGAGCGGGCGGTTGTGTGCATGCCCGAGGGTGTGATTGAGGCGCTGGAGGGGCGGGGTGGGACTGTGGTTGAAAAGTATATATTGGGTAACTACTCAGGTACCTAAAACCAATATTGGGGGACTTCACTATGCAGGAACTACATAGGATATTGAGCATACTACAACCAAACAGGGAATTTAACCGCAGAGTGCGCAGAGGGACGCGGAGGGGAAATAAACGGCTAAATGCTTCTAGCGTTCCTCTGCGCCCTCCGCGGTTATTGTTCTTGCCAGAACGTATAGGATAGCTATCGGACGACCGATCAACATACCTGAGTAGTTACGATATTGGCTTGATTGATTCGGCTTATTTTATGTGATATTATCAATACTTTCAGCGCACTTTTGCCGTTGATCCTTATACTGCGGCTGCATGGATGGCACAATAAAAAGGGGCTGTTGACTCGCCTCGATCTTTGACCAGAAAGCACAAATGTCTTACCTGAAGCCAACCTCAACACCCAAAAACCTCATGCAACCGCAGCCGAAATTGCTGCCGATTGAAAAGGTAATATAACAACACAACAGAGAGAATCGTATGCATAATATCCTGAAAAGGGACGGAAGAATTACCAATTTCAAAAAAGAGAAGATAACTACCGCTATACACAAAGCAATCCTCGCCACAGACGCAAACGATGAAAAACTCGTCGAAAAACTTACGGACGAAGTTGTCGCACTGATCGAGAAACGAATTTCTAGCATTCCGACTGTCGAGGATGTGCAGAATATCGTGGAGGAGGTTCTTGTCAGACACGGATTGTATGAGGTGGCAAAGGCGTATATCCTGTACAGGGAGAGAAGAAGCGAAATCAGGGACGCAAAGAAGTTCTTTGGGGTCTATGATGAACTGAAGTTAACGGTCAATGCAATCGAGGTGCTGAATAAGAGATACCTGATGAAGGATGCGGCAGGAAACATCATCGAAACGCCAGATCAGATGTTTGGGAGGGTTGCAAAGGCAATTTCAGGTAAATCAGAGGAATTTGAGAAGAGATTCTACACATCGATGAAGAATCTCAAATTTCTGCCAAATTCCCCGACATTGATGAGTGCGGGCACAAAACTCGGTCAACTCAGTGCATGTTTCGTAATACCTGTTCCTGATTCGATCGGAGATATCTTCGGCGCACTAAAGGCGATGGCGATCGTTCAGCAGAGCGGCGGAGGCTCTGGGTTCTCATTCTCAAGATTGAGACCGAAAGGAGATATCGTGCGATCAACGATGGGAAGCGCGTCAGGTCCTGTCTCTTTCATGCGCATCTTTGATGTGACAACCGATGTCATCAAACAGGGAGGGCGGAGACGCGGGGCAAATATGGCCATCCTGAACGTGAATCACCCTGATATCCTAAATTTTATAACTTCCAAGGAAAAAGAAGGAGTTTTAAGGAATTTTAATATCTCTGTTGGCGTAAATGATGATTTCATGGAAGCGGTGAAGAAGCACAGGGATTATGAGTTGATCAATCCGAGAAACAATGAATGCGTGCGAAGTCTTGGTGCGGATGACGTCTTTGATCTGATAGCGACGATGGCATGGAGAACAGGCGACCCTGGTCTGGTCTTTCTTGACGAGATCAATGCACACAACCCAACTCCAAAATACCGGATAGATTCCACAAACCCATGCGGAGAGGTCCCTCTACTGGACTGGGAATCATGCAATCTCGGATCGATAAACTTATCAAAGATCGTCCGGAAGAACGATATCGACTGGGAACAGTTGAGAGACCTGACCGTTCTCGGGGTTCGTTTCCTTGACGATGTGATCGACGCGAACAGATATCCCCTGCCCCGGATTGGAGAGATGACCAGAGCAAACCGGAAGATCGGTCTTGGCGTCATGGGATTTGCAGAGATGCTGCTCGAACTTGAGATACCATACAATTCAGAGGAAGCAATGAATCTTGGCAGGAGATTGATGAGATTTGTGACGAGTGCTGCGAGGGAGGCATCTGTCAGGCTTGGTGAGGTGCGGGGGGCATTTCCAAATATCGATGAGAGTATATGGAAAGGTACGAATATGAGAAACGCAACCCTGACCACCATCGCCCCAACAGGAAGCATCTCGATTATTGCAGGAACAACATCAGGGATCGAGCCGCTGTTTGCCGTTTCTTTTGTAAG
>QMOR01000239.1 GCA_003648285.1 Bacteroidota bacterium | reverse complement strand
ATGATCATAGCCGTAGTTGCATTTGCTGTCGCATTCGCCATCGGTACGGGCGATGTGCCTCCGATTACAACTGGTTAAGCATAACCCTAACTTCAAGCTTTACCTCTCGATTCTCCAAACGTGCCCTCATACGTTGATTTCCGGAAGAATGAGTCAATGCTCCACTATCGTGCTGGCCACGACGCGCACATCCGAGAATAATTCTGCAGGCAGTTTTCTGTGCACCGCAATGTCAGACAGTCCACGCTTCCCTCGTCCGTCACTCAGCAATATCTTGTCATACTTCTGATATCCGGTCCATGGTGTGGACATCGCTGGTTCGGAATCTGAATACTCTTTGAAGTAATCCCATTGTACGACCCGGTGTGACTCCGGATCTACATAAATCAAATACTTGTTGTCAGGAGTGACACCGACATCAGTAAATGTGAGCTCCAGAATAGCACAATTTGTACCCTCAGCATTAGGTTGCAAGCCCATGTACTTGATAGTGGTACCCGGATCTCTCAATTTGAAAGGCATCACCAGCCAATAGCTGTCATTGATCCACATGCGATACCCCATATTCAAAAACTTATCCAACGAGTCGGGATGTGTCTGTATCATGTCATGTGCGTAGACATTACCTGATTTATCATTGATATTCATGGCAATGCGCACTCCCTGACCTTCAATTTCACAACGTACATCACCCGTTTTCTTATCCCAGTACCAAAGTCTCCGACCAAAAAAGTTCCATTGCAAGTAGCGTGTTTTGGCCCAGTTCTTCTCGCCGCCCATGGCCTCCATGACTTCTTCTGCTATTTCAATGGCTTTAGAATCCGATTGACTGGTTGCCGGGACAGTGAGGAGGAATAATGGCCAGAGGATTGCGATAAGGTGTTTCATGATTAAATTTAAGCATTCTGATTTCAAACCTGCTTTTGCATCACCTTGTTGCGATTAGACTTCGGACTTCATCATTCGTGATGCATTATTCTGACTTCTCTTCCTGTACCACCTTCCGCCTACGCCAGGGCCATGTTGCAAGACGTCATCACCACCTGCTCTATAGCTACGTCGTGCAATGCCGTTGGAGTCCTTTTCTCATTTCCCCATCACGCGTGACTGGCCTGCATTATTCCTCACCATTGCATAGGCTAACAACAGACAATCACCCTCCATTTCCTAAACTCCTTATATTGTGCGCCATTTCAAATGACATTGTGATTTAAGAAGATATAAGAGACATGTTTGACAACTTAACTGAACGACTAGAGGGAGCATTTAAGAACCTGAAAGGAGAGGGGCGTCTCACCGAGATCAATATTGCCCAATCCATAAAGGAAGTGCGGCGTGCGCTCGTTGCTGCCGATGTCAACTACAAGATTGCCAAAGAGTTTACCGACAAGATCAAGGACGAGGCGCTCGGGTCCCGCAATCTCCTTACGGCAGTTAAGCCTGGGGAATTAATGGTCAAAATCGTCATGGACGAACTGATCAATTTGATGGGAGGTCAGGCCGTTGGGATCGATGTCAAAGGCAAGCCGGGAGTGGTTCTGGTCGCTGGATTGCAGGGGTCGGGAAAAACAACATTCTCCGCTAAGCTTGCCCTTCACCTCAAGGAAAAGAAGAAGATGAAGCCGCTGCTCGTGGCTTGTGATGTATACAGACCTGCCGCGATCACCCAATTGACTGTGCTTGCCGAATCGATCGATGTACCTATTTACAAAGAGGAAGAGAGCAAGAGCCCGGTCTCGATTGCCGAAAATGCAGTAGTGCATGCGGTCCAGCACGGGTTTGATGTGGTTATCGTGGATACAGCGGGCCGGACAGCCATCGACGAACTGATGATGACCGAAATCCGGAATATCAAATCGGCAATCGATCCAAACGAGACATTGTTTGTCGTAGACTCCATGACAGGTCAGGATGCTGTCAATACGGCCAAGGCATTCAATGACGTGATTGATTACGATGGCGTCGTGCTGACTAAACTCGACGGTGATACACGCGGTGGAGCAGCTCTGACAGTCAAGTATACCGTTGGCAAGCCAATCAAGTTTGTGAGCACCGGCGAGAAGCTTGACACGCTTGATGTCTTTCACCCTGAGCGCATGGCTCAGCGAATCCTCGGAATGGGGGATATCATCTCATTTGTTGAAAAGGCCCAGGACCAATTTGATGAGGCAGAAGTCAAGAGGCTTGAAAAGAAAATCAAGAAGAACAAATTTGATTTCAATGACTTCCTGAGTCAGATGGCACAGATCAAGAAGATGGGCGACCTGAAAGGGCTCATGAATATGATACCGGGCATGTCAAAATTGACCAAGAATCTGGATATAGATGACAATGCCTTCGCCAAGGTTGAATCGATTATCTACTCCATGACACCGGAAGAACGCGATTCGCCGGAATTGCTCAATATCAGTCGCAAAAAACGTATTGCCAAAGGATGTGGCCGCGATATCCACGAGATCAACATGTTCATCAAGCAGTTTGATCAGATGCGCAAGATGATGCATCAGATGAGCAAAGGACAAGGCATGCAGCAGATGGCAAACCAAATGCGAGGAGGCCGTCGGCGTTGATGAAGATACAGGCTGTTTCAATGCCCGAGAGTCGAAGAGAGCAATAGACGCGACAACACACTACGCACACATTCGTTTATATTAGGGCCTGCTAATTGGCGAATATGAGGATAGTAGAATTTCTGATGATGATAGCACTCCTGATTACAGGAGTCGGGTGTGATTTTACCTATAAGATCAAGAGTGGTGAAGAAGCATATGAGGTAAAGCAGTACGCTGTAGCAGCTGAGATGCTCCACGAAGAATACAGTCAGATCGGGACCCCACAGGAACAAGCGCAAAAGGCCTTTATGCTCGCTCAGTCATATGAGCAAATGAACAATCCCGGACAGGCAGCACATTGGTTTCAGGTTGCTGCCGAGGATGGTTACGGCGATGAAGCATTGGCCAGATATGCCGACAACCTCGCCAAAATGCAACGATACGAAGAGGCGATCGATGTGTATCGTCATCTCATGACAAAATCAGGTGATGGTACCTTGTACAGACCGCGGATCACAGCATGCAATCAGGCCAATCAATGGCTGACAGACTCCGATAAGAGCGAATACACAATAGAGAGGGCACAGTTCAATAGTCCCGCATCTGATTTTGCACCTTATGTCATGGGCCCCGATATCATCTTGTTTACTTCAGATCGCGACAATGGCGGGGGAGAAGCCTACAACTGGACCGGCAGAGCCTTCAGTGATATTTATATCGCAAACATAGATATCAATACTGTCGAATCATTCGATCAGGGGATTAATTCAAAACACAATGATGGGACGATAGCTTTCAATAGCGATAGGAACAAACTGTATTTCTCACGGTGCTTTCAAGGCGACCAGTTTGACTTCCATTGCCAATTGATGATGTCTGACAAGCAGGGCGGGACTTGGACCGAACCTGTGCCACTTCCGTTTATAAAAGAAGGGATCAACTACGCGCATCCGACGCTATCTGAAAATGACAGCCTGATGATTTTCTCGAGTAATGACCCTAACGGAGCTGGTGGTTACGATTTGTACTATACGAGACTGACGGTTGAGGGCTGGGAGGAGCCGGTCATCCTGTCAGCGCGCATCAACACGGTGGGAGACGAGATGTATCCGTCATTGCATAAGGACACATTGTATTACAGCTCAGATCATCATGTGGGCATGGGGGGGCTCGATATTTTTAAATCATATATCAACGCACGAGGAGAATGGACGCCATCTTACAACCTCAAAGCTCCGATTAATTCCGGTTGGGATGATTTCGGATTCGTGGTGGACACATTCGCAAGGCTACGGGGAAATACCATTCAGACTGGCTACTTCTCTTCTTCGCGTGAAGGAGGAATTGGATCGGATGACATATATGCCTATACACGAGCCACACCTGAGGTGTCGGTGGCGGATCAGATTGCAGCTGCCGATGCGGCATCCGAAGAAGATAAAATCCATTATGAGCTCTATCTGGCGATAAGGATTATGGAACCAATCTTTGCGGATCACAATGACCCCAATAGTGAAATAGTTGGAGGGCGCCCATTAGTCAGAGCCCGGATCGAAATTGAAGAAGGGGTTATGGCCCGTCCGTTTCGCACCGACGAGGATGGGTATCTGATCATGGCAATTGACTGGGAAAGCACCTATTATATTACGGCGAAGTTCACCGGTTTTCTTTCGAAGCGCATGGATTTTAATGCAAATGTTCTGGAAAAGGATCCCGAGGAACCTATAAAAACACACAATCTGGTAATTGTACTGGACCCCATTTTCAAGGGAAAGGAAATATTACTTGACGATATCTATTACGATTTGGACAAGTGGGACATTCGGAAAGACGCCGAACCTTCCCTCAACGGACTTGTGTCGCTCCTCAAAGACAATCCGCGCGTGAGTATTGAACTTGGTTCACATACCGATTGCCGTGCCGATGATGACTACAATATGGATCTCTCTCAGAAGCGCGCTCAGTCAGCCGTAGATTATCTCATTTCAAAAGGCATCAAAGGATCGCGTCTTCAGGCTGTAGGATATGGCGAGACAAAATTTGCGATCAATTGCGAATGCTCCCTGTGTACAGAAGAAGAGCATCAGGCTAACAGACGGACTACGTTCAAGATTGTACAGTGATTTAAACCACAACATTTACCATCCGCCCAGGCACGACAATCACCTTCCTGACCGGCTTCCCTTCAATCCACTTCTGGACCGATTCCATTGCCAGTACCGCCTCCTCAATCTCCGCTTGCGACATGCCCTGAGCAAATGACGCTTCCGTACGCCTCTTCCCATTAATACACACCGGATAGGTCACAGTATCTTCCTGAAGAAATGATGCGTCAAACTGTGGATAATCTGCGAGATGTACAGACCCTGTATGCCCAAGCCTTGTCCATAATTCTTCCGAAATAAATGGCGCGAATGGAGCCGTAAGTCTGACAAGAACATCCAGTATTTCCCGTTGATGCACCTTCGCCTTTTTCAAATCATTGACAGCTGTCATGAAGTGACTGATGCATGTATTAAATGAATAACGCTCAATGTCGTCGCGCACGCGCTTGATCGCGTGATGCAATGTTTTGAGCGAACCGGCTTCGGCTTTCTCATCAGTCACAATCCACGCATCGGCCTCATCGAAAAACAGGCTCCAGAACTTCCGGATAAAACGACTTACACCGTCAATATTATTGGTATCCCATGGCTTTGACTGATCGATTGGGCCGAGAAACATCTCATACATCCTGAAACAATCAGCGCCATACTCGTCAACCACATCGTCCGGATTCACTGAATTGTGATATCGCTTACCCATCTTGCCCACTTCAGATTCTGTGTACAGCAGACTGTCTGTCGCACCGTCTATGGGAGTGAATCGCCCTTTGTGATAGACACCCTTCGAACACTCAAATATGGCGTCATGATACTCGGGTCGCCAGCTCAGGAGTTTCTTAATCCCTTCGATTGTGAGATGTGATTCAGGGGTGCCGTATTTATCTACAAGGTCTATCTGAATTGCAATTCTTGTGAATAAATCACGTGGATATTTTTCAGCCAGTTTTGCACAGAGAAATTTGAGATT
>QMOR01000238.1 GCA_003648285.1 Bacteroidota bacterium | reverse complement strand
TATTTGCGATGGGAAAATTGGCATTTAGTGGACTATCCCTTTTGTTTCCTACTGTGATTATGGCATTGTACGTCAAGCCGTTTCCCAAACTCGTCTGTATCATCTCTATTCTTGTCAGTGAAGTGCTGCTGATTGCGCTTTACAATGGGTGGATTTCGGACAGTTGGCTACTTGGGTTTGATGCTGCTATCGTGTTGTTGGGGATCCAAGGGCTGGCTATGGGCTTTATACTGATCATGCGACGAAGGGATTAGTGAAAATTCGTGTCATTCGTTGCTTACAACTCCAACTACTATTCGTACGGTTTGCCACTAATTACACGAATTGACACTAATCGTGATGTTCGGGATTTCGTGCTGAACACATATGAATTAGTGAAAATTCGTGCCATTCGTGGCAATAGACCCTTACAACACGCGTTTGTCCAAAACATCCACACACATCACACGTTACATACCCGTAAATTTCTATTTTTAGGCCCTATTCAAAAAACATGATATGCCAGAGGAATATAAGTCAGATGTAGAGGCAGTTGATGCACTGACAGATGCATACAAAGCGATGCGTGCCGAGATCGGTAAAGTCATCGTCGGACAAGACTCAGTTGTAGAGGCAGTGCTCATTTCCCTGTTCAGCAATGGACACAGTCTGCTGGTCGGTGTACCGGGGCTGGCGAAGACACTGCTCGTGAGTACGATTTCGGATGTGCTGGACCTTGAGTTTAAGCGGATCCAGTTTACACCTGACCTGATGCCATCGGATATCACGGGATCGGAGATTCTTGATGAGGACCGCCACTTCAGATTTAACCGAGGGCCGGTATTTGCCAATATCGTGTTGGCAGATGAGATAAACAGGACACCGCCCAAGACACAGGCGGCTCTGCTCGAGGCGATGCAGGAGCGCTCAGTGACAGTTGCGGGTGAAAGGCACTTGTTGCCGGCACCGTTTTTTGTACTCGCTACGCAGAACCCGATCGAACAGGAGGGTACATATCCTTTGCCGGAGGCACAACTTGACCGCTTCATGTTTAATATCCCGCTTGATTATCCTTCGTACCAGGAGGAAATCGAGGTGGTAAAGCGCACGACCACCAATCAGAGTGTCGAGCTCAATCATGTGCTGACGGGTACAGAGATCCTGGCATTTCAAAAGCTGGTCAGGAAAATTCCGGTGGCCGACAATGTGCTTGAGTACGCTGTACGACTTGCGACCAAGACGCGGCCGGGAACCGAATACGCCACAGACAAGATCAACAACTATATCAGTTGGGGCGCAGGGCCGAGAGCTTCGCAATACCTTGTATTGGGGGCCAAATGCCATGCGGCGATCAATGGCAAGTACTCTCCGGACATTGAGGACGTGCAAGCCATTTCGAAATACGTACTGCGCCATCGCATCGTTCGCAACTACAAGGCGGAAGCCGAAGGCGTGAGCGAAGAAATGGTGATTGAGGGTATTTTGTAATCCGACACACCATCCGACGTGCCGTATTCATCTGATAAAGAAAAACGTTTGAACAAGACGAAGTATACCGGCATTTTAGGCATTTTTCTGGCGCTTACCGTTCTTGCGGGTTGCAAGGATACATTTGCCAATCTCCAATCAAAGCCATCTGCACTGGGTGTGATGAATGAGATCGTGGTGATCTGCGATGATGCCATGTGGGAAGGGAGCGTTGGTGATTCTCTCATGTACTATTACGCTTCACCATATCCAATCATGCCCTCACCGGAACCACTTTTTGATGTCCGCCACTTTTCCACAGGTCAGCTATTGGCAGAGCCGTTGAGAAAGGAGTTGAGAACGTATTTGATCCTCGCAGATTTATTGGACAAAGATTCACCCACGACGATCATGCTCAGGGAGGACCTCGGTGAAGAAATCATCAGGAAATTCAATGAAAACCCGAATCAGTTCAGCACTGCCGGTAAGGACAAATGGGCCCGCGGACAAGTGCTCGTGTATATCATGGGAAATGGACCGGAGGACCTGGCCCGCAATCTCATTCACGCATTCCCGAGGGTTTCGAAGCGTGTGCGTGCGCATGACAATAAGCAACTTCAGGCGCAGACCTATATGAATGGCAGCTCGACAGAGTTGACAAACCTGGTCGCAAAGGAATTTGGGATCAAGATGAAAGTGCCAGGTGATTTTAAACTTGCTGTGAATGGCAAAAATTTTCTCTGGCTCAGAAAAGACAATCGCGAGATTACGGCCAGCATTGTGATCAAGTCATTTCCCTACAAGGACAAGTCACAGATGGAGCTGGAGGGTCTCATCGAAATGCGTGATCGCATTGGCCTGCTTATTGAAGGATCATCTATAGGCAGTGTGATGCGTACAAATGTAGTGAGCTTGCCTGTCTACACGTATCCCAAGGAGGTTGCAGGGCGATATGCAATTGAATCCAGAGGCATCTGGGAAATGACCGAGGACTTTCTTGGCGGGCCGTTTATCAATTTTGCTGTGATTGATGGTGATCGCATTCTTGTGATTGATGCGTTTGTGTATGCTCCTGGCAAAGACAAGCGGGATTATATTCAGCAACTGGAGTTGATTTTATCTTCTTTGGAGTTTCAGGGGTAAGTGGAAGTCCCTCTTGGGCGTAAAAAAAGGTGCCGGCAATTACACCGACACCTTGATATCATAAACCCAATTAATGGGTAGTTATTTCAAAAACTCAATACTCTCCTCAATAAACTCACTCAACTCTTCCCCCTTGAGCATATGCTGATTGAGGCGTGCGAGATTGTAGAGGTATGTGGCAAATTTCTCCTTCTTTTCCGCACTGCGCATGTTGACCAGTTTCTCGGCGACGAGCGGATGGTTGCTGTTGACGACGACATTGTACATCTCCGGCATGCCACTGTTTTCCATACCCTGCATCGCTTGCATCTCCATCATCCGCCGCATAAACTCTGGCTTGGTGATCACCACCGGGTGTGCTGTCGGTGACAATGCCTTCAGTTGAATCTTGCTCTTATTCTCCTCGCCCAGGGCTTCTTCAAAAAGCAACTTGACCTTATCCTGCTCCTTCTCTGAAAGGACTGACTCAGCCTCTTCATCCTTCTGCACCAGATTTTCCGGTATATCACTGTCTACACGGACAAATGTCACATCGCCCAGCTTCTGCTCGAGGTGCTGGATAAAGTGATTGTCGATGACATGATCGAAGAGCAGTACGTCGTAGCCCTTGGCCTCTGCATCCTTGATATACGTAGTATGTTCCTGGGCATTCCCCGTGTAGAGCATCACGATACGATCGTGCTTGTCGGTCTGGTTTTCCTTTACCTTTTCCTTGTATGCATCGATGGTCATGTGCACATCATGCACGTTCTTCAGGAGGGCAAATTTCATCCCGCGATCGTGAAATTTCTCATCTGAGAGCATCCCGTATTTTACGAATACCCCAATGTCATTCCACTTTGAGACGTACTCGTCTTCTTTCTTCTTGTAAAGATCCTTCAGCTTGTCCGCAACTTTCTTCGAAATATAAGAAGTGATTTTACGCACATTGGTATCACTCTGCAGGTAACTCCGCGATACATTCAATGGGATATCCGGCGAATCAATTACACCGTGAAGGAGCGTCAAAAACTCCGGTACAATCTCTTTTACATCATCGGTGACGTATACCTGGTTGCTGTATAGTTGAATCTTATTCTTCTGCAGCTCAAAGTTGTTCCCGATTTTAGGGAAGTAGAGTATTCCCGTGAGATGAAAAGGAAAATCAATATTAAGGTGGATCCAGAATAGCGGCGGTGTGCTCATCGGATACAGCTCATTGTAAAACGCCTTGTAATCCTCGTCTTTGAGCTTCGTCGGTTTCTTATTCCACGCTGGTTCAGTATTGTTGATGATATTGGCGACCTCTGTCTTGATCTCCTTGCGATCGTCTCCTTCCCCTTCGTATGATGTCTCAGTCTTCGTACCAAACTGAATCGGAACAGGCAAGAACTGACAATACTTGTGCAGCATTTCCTCAATGCGATCATTTTGGAGATACTCCAGCGAATCTTCGCTCAGATGCAGAATGATGTCTGTCCCACGATCCTTGCGCGCATGATTCTCGAGCGTAAATTTGGGATCGCCCAAACAGCTCCAGTGTACTGCCTTTGGTGTCTTCTTATAAGATTTCGTGATGACTTCGACCTTGTCAGAGACCATAAATGCTGAGTAAAATCCCAGCCCAAAATGCCCGATGATCGAGGCTTCATCCTTATACTTCTTTAAAAAATCCTCGGCGCTCGAAAAGGCCATCTCATTGAGGTATTTATGTACCTCTGCTTCTGTCATACCAATGCCTCTGTCCCTGATTGTGATGGTCTTTGCATCGGCATCGATGTCAATATTGATGGTCAGGTCACCCAGCTCTCCTTTAAAATCACCTTTGGAGGCGAGGGTCTTCAGCTTGGTGCTCGCATCGATCGCATTAGAAATCAACTCCCTGAGGAATATCTCCTGCTCCGAATACAGGAATTTTTTGATGATCGGAAATATGTTTTCGCTAGTAACTGATATCGTTCCAGTTTGCATATGCATTATGTTTTAGTTTACAATACGAGGCTCTCAAAGCATATGCCACAGGCGTGATACTGTCATTTTGTCGCGCAAAGCGGTAAAAAAGTCTTGCGCTCTGTAAAAATTGGCAAGGTATTGGTATTGATTCCGGTATACAATGATGGGATTTATTTCGTCATTGTGAGATCGGTTCTCAGGGGGGTAGAGCCGGTCTCTCTTTTTTTACGATAGTGAGGGCCGGATTTTAATGCCCTCGCTCTGACTCAAGCGTCAGCCGCATACATGACCCAAACCGTAGCGCACATCAAAAATCTGGATTCTGGACTCTGGATTCCCATGCGGCTGATTATAGATTATAGATTCCAGAATCCAGATTTTCGATGTTTATGTACCTGGATCCAGTATCCAGTATCCGAAATACAGCTCTCTACGGCTTAATGGCCTTTACATTCCACTTTTCCAGATTCGGACAGGTATCGTAATAATCATCGACAAGGATATAGGTCGCTGCGAGCTTCTTGTCTACCCAGGTAGTAAATGCTTCATTCTGTTTGCTCTGTTTTGCTGCATTCTGAATTTTGGAGTAATCGAGCTGCAGGCTGGCCCTGTGGGGAGGGGTACGTGATTGCAGTTCTACAAGTTTATAGATGATATCCCCTCTTGGTTCTTTGAACTCGATGGGCCCAGTAATACCATGCACATCAACCGTGTCAAGTGCGAAGAATATCTGATGTTCGAGATCTGCCGTTTCGAAAAATGTATTCCCAGTTTTGGGATTTGTGACGCGACCACTATTCGAATAGCTTTGTACGTTTTCGTCAGAATACTCGCGAACGGCCTGACTAAAGCTGATCGAGTCGCTCAGGATTCCTTTACGTACAGTCATGAGAAATGCCTGGGCCGTATCGAGATCCTCTATGGTAATTTTTGGACGGACCAGAATGTGACTCACTTCGAGAGCATCACCCCACCTTCCGTCGAGTCGGATGATGTGGTAGCCAAACTGTGTTTCAACGATATCAGTTATTTCATGGTTGTTCAATTTGTAAGCGGCGGCTTCAAACTCTGTGACAAACGTCCCTCGCGTGTTCCGTCCAAGGGAGCCACCTTGTC
>QMOR01000237.1 GCA_003648285.1 Bacteroidota bacterium | reverse complement strand
GCTGTGGTCGCTGTGGTCGCTTTTGTCGCTTTTGTCGCTATGGTCGCTATGGTCGGTTTCGTTGCTGTGGTCGTTCATTATTAATATTGAATATGCAAGTGATTTCACAAATCATACGAATACCTCTGATGCCACAAATTATCCAGTTTAGCATCGCGAGAATACTGGATTGCAAGAACAATGAAAGCTCGTATCAAATGTAATTAAACTCACGAACAGAGCAAATCAATAACCAGCCCCCCAGCAAGAGCCCTCAGGTAATTATCAATTCTCAATTAACTCCATTTCCTTGATGACCTTCTGCCACCGACTCCTGGCCTTCTTATATGCCTCCAGGCGATCGCGTCTCTCCTTCTTTATTCGCACGATTTCCTCATTTGCCTTCTTGCGTGCCTCTTTATCCCGTCGGGAAATTTTCTTGCGCTCCGCACGTGAGGCATCAAGTTCTGTATTCCAGTCGCTTTCCAACAACTCAATCATTTCCTCAACATGCATCAGTTGGAGTACAGCATAATCTTCGCCGGGCAGATAGGTCGGACAAGCGTATGGTTTTACCATGTCGTCCTGATCAGGGGCATAACCGGTGGATGCCGCATATTCGAACAAGGAGCCAGCTAGGGGGAGGGCTGTCCGCCCACCCGAACCGGTGCCCAGATTGCGAAAATGTACCCGGCGATCCATTGTCCCCACCCAGGCTCCAATCAGTAATCTGTCCGTGTAACCGATAAATAATCCGTCAGACTGGTTTTGTGTCGTCCCCGTTTTGCCCATCACCTGAAACGGGATGCCGTAGTTTGCATACAGACGGCGGCCGGTTCCTTCGCTGATGACATTGCTCAACATCGCATTGAGTTGGTCGATGAGGTATGGCTCCACAATTGGCTCAGTTTCTTCAGTCCCTGGTCGCTCAAAGAGTACATTTCCCTTGCTGTCTTCAATCCGCGTGATCATATGCAGATCACTGGCTATCCCATGATTTGCAAAGACGGAAAATGCCTTTACCATTTCGTAAAGCGACACGTCAGAAGTGCCCAGGACGATTGATGGTACTTCGCTCAGTTCGCTCGTGATCCCAAGGCGATGTGCGAGCTCGACTACCGCCGGAATACCTGCCTCAAACAAGATCTGAACTGAAATTGTATTGACCGAATGTGTCAACGCACCCTGCACGGCCATATGGCCACCGTATTTTCCGTCCGCATTTTGTGGGGACCAATCTTTGTACCTGGAATAGGTCTTCCGTTCGTTTTCATAATAGTCGCACGGACGCACACCCTTTTCCAATGCCGCGAGGTACACGATTGGTTTAAACGTCGATCCGACCTGTCTCGGGCTTATCACATTGTCCCATTGAAACTTTCCAAAATCATTCCCTCCTACCCATACTTTGATATCTCCTGTTTGCGGATCCACAGCCAGTACTCCTGCGTGCAAAAGTCCTAGATAGTGTTTTATGGAGTCGATTTTTGTCATATTTTCAGCACCACTCCCGTCCCAGGACCAAACCCTGCGCTTGCCTTTGGTCGTAAATGCTGTCAGAACTTCCTCCTTGCTTTTACCTTCTTTTTTCAAGGCCGCGTACAAGGGATCTTCCCTGATCCTGTCGTCAATGAGCCGTGTTCCTTTGCCAAACATGCGGCCTCCGCGCCAGCTTTGGTCGAAGATGCGTTGCAATTTTTTCATGTGAGAACGCATCTCTTTTTCCGCCTTTAACTGCATATCGAGATCCAGCGTGGTGTAAACCTTGAGTCCGTCCGTGTACAAATTGTACTTCGATCCGTCTTCCTTGCCCACTCCCTGACTCCATTCTGAAAACTCGCGTCGTACCTGTTCTTTAAAATACCTGGCCTGCTGAACAGTCTTTGCAGGAGGCTGGTAGTCGATCTTCATTGGCAATGCGCTGATCTGATCCGCCACTTTTGCTGTGATAAAATCATACTTCAACATCTGCTGGAGCACAATATTCCGCCGCTGTTTTGCCCTCTCAGGATGGTTCCGTGGACTGTAATGACTGGGTGCTTTCAGAATCCCTACCAGGGTGGCAGCCTCTTCGAGCAAGAGCTGGTCCGGCTCCTTATTAAAAAATCTCTCTGCTCCCGTTTTTAGCCCGAATGCCAATTCTCCAAAGGACACCGTATTTGTGTATAAAAGCAGAATCTGGTCCTTGGAATACACCTTTTCGACCCTCCGGGCAATGTTCATCTCCCGAAATTTATTGATGATCAGCGAAAAGAACCGGTATCGCTCTCTTGGGTATAGATTTTTTACCAACTGCTGGGTAAGTGTACTACCTCCCCCACTGGATGACTGCTGCATGAGCACAGATTTGACAGCCACACGCGCAAGGCTCCGTAGGTCCACCCCATTATGCTCGTAAAATCGGACATCTTCTGTGGCTATCAATGCGTCCTTGTAAAACTCACTGAGCTCATCAAATTCCAGATTCGTCCTGTTCTCAATAAAAAATCGTCCGATCAACTTACCATCGGTAGCGTACAAACTACTCGCATTAGGATTTTCTATGCTGGCAATTTCATTTTCAGCTGGCAGTTCTCCGATCACCTCAAATCGGACAAGTACAAACAACGTAGATAAAAACACGATTGGCAAGAATATCAACAGAGTCAGAGCTTGAACAAGCCGTCTGCGAAGCAATCCTGTGCTCTGTGTCTTCGTCGGTTTGCGTGTTCTACCCGTCTTCCTCGCCTTTCCTCTCTTGCTCGTACCTCCCGTCTTCCTTGCCCTTGGTTTCTGTTTCATCCGAGTTTAAACGATATCATCACGGTTGGTAGTGTGAGGTGGAGTTCATTGTCCGCCGTAGGGGTGACAGGATTATGAGTATAGCCTCAGCAGTCTTAATAATACCATGACAATTTACACACGCTGTCAGATTATTTCACGAAATTCATCGTAATAGAATCACACACAATGAAATTTACATGCTCTGTTGACATTGACTTGCCTCTCGACCGGGTGGTCGAACTTTTTGACAACGTCGATAATCTTAAGCACTGGCAGGATGGCTTTATCAGTCATGAACATGTCAGTGGGGTCCCCGGCGAGTCGGGGACGATATCCCGCTTAATATACAAATCAGGGAAAAGAGAAATCAATCTCACCGAAACGATCGTCACAAATGATTTACCCGCCGAATTTACAGCGCTGTATGAGGCAAAGGAAATGACCAATACGATGAGCAATAAATTTTCATCGCTCACAGAAAATAGCACACGTTATATTGCTGAAATCAACTACATCAAGTTCAATGGGATTATGGTAAAATTGATGGCAACTGTGTTTCCTGGCATGTTCAAGAAGCAGGTTCAGAAATGGCTGAATCAGTTTAAAGGTTTTTGTGAACGAAGTGGCACAATTGCTTGAGTGACTTCTGACTGACTAGCATTCTTCTTTTCTGACATAAGCCCACACCTCCCATAAACATAGGGCTAGGAGTGCTTTTGGTTTGACAAAAATAATTTTAATTCCCAAAATAACCATTCCACATATTTCATTATCAGGTATTTTTAATTCTCAATACTCACATCTTCGAACCATATGCTATTATCTGACAATATTTTATCCTTGATCATCTGTTTATTTGCTTGAAAATCCACTTCTGCAGTTGCTATGAGATAACCATCCTTTAGCTTAGGTCGCACGACAACGGTAAAGTAATACTGCGCATAATTTACGGGTATCACATCGTGTCCAAAGTAGCCAATAGTTGTCTCGTCAAACAAATACAACGTTTTGATAACCGATGACTTACTGCCAAGCAATGCAACTGTATTTGGTACTATCTTGACAAAAAACTCATTTAATACACCCATCTCATCCACTGCTGCAATTCTTGCAATATGGTACATAGAATCAACCATCTCAAGCAAAATATCTTCGTAATCATGATAATCAAGATTAGCCAAAGTCGCCATGTTTTTCAACTGAAATATCGTGCTGCCACTTAATCTTTTTGAATACTTATACTCCTCAATACGCCCCCATAATTCCTCAACATTGACATGACTAACAAGAAAGTTCTGATAAACCTTCAAATTATAGGTAGAGACCAAACGATGAAAATGAGGACTGGTTACTTCAAGCACTGTATTAAGATAACTGACTATTCTAAGCCTTTGTCCATCATTTAGACACCTGGAACGACGAAGAAAAAAAAATTCAGAGGATCGTTTTGAAACTCTATAAAATTGTAGATGTAGGTCGAGGAGTTCATCCCCTTGTGTGGGGTCATCAATATTTACTTCACAAAATCGATCGCTCAGTTTTTGTAACAGGCCCCGATAATTCTGATATTCTACATGAAACACTGCAGCTTCCTCCAGCATACTTTTAAACGTAGATTGGCCAACTGAATCTATTTGTGCGAACCCCAACACGTTTGCGCAACCTACAATCAGTACTATAAAGTAAAATCTACATCCCATTATAACTCACCAAATTTTATGTTTGACTTTTTAGCCCCAATTTGTTGACACCAAATAATTCCAAATTCTGAAGAAGTTATTAAAATCTCAAATACGCATAACCCTTATTCTGATAAGTGGTCACAGTCGTCAGCATCGAGGTTGAAACTTCCACTTCATCCTGAACATGTCCAAATGCGACCTCGCGCGCAATCAGCGACTGCCCACAAACAGTGAGCTTTACTCCTGCCCTATCCAATTGCCTGATCAACTCTGTGTTTGGGTTATCGACCCCATACTTGGCGCGATAACCTTCATTCGTCATGATGGAATAGGTAGCGGATGCATGAATGGCAAGTACCACATGCGTTTTTGCCGGATCCGCACCTGCTACCGCATGCAGATTTAACAAGCGCGCCACATTATTCAGAGCAGGGTTTAACATCTCAGGTGTATCCGGTCCGGAATGCAGATCGATGACAATGTTGTAGTCAAGATTCCTGTCGGCAGTCACTGTGGCTTGAGGGATATCCCATATTCCACCAAAATCCTGGATGACCGGATTTTGCACCTCCTGTCCGTATCCTGTTTGGATGATGATAATCAGAAAGAGACAGTTGATGATCGTTTTTAGCATAATAGCTTCTTTGATAGTAAGGTCTTTCACGAATCAAAATGTAAGCAGAATCATACGTATTGCAAAGCATTCACGGATAACCAACCTGTTTTATAGCTATGAATGCAAATTTTCACATAAATTGTATTGATATGACAGACAACCTGCAACTTAAAAAGGAGCTATTGCGCAAATGCTCAGAGCATGTAAAAGTACGCATCGATACTATTCAAATGGCAATGGACTCTATCCATGAATCCAAGCTCGCGGAGACCAAAAGTTCCGCTGGCGATAAATTTGAAACAAGTCGGGCGATGATGCACGCTGAAGAGCAAAAACTGAAAACGCAAATGCATCATGCGAAGAGTGACCAGGAGATTTTAGCGACAATTGGTAGCAGAGCTGCCCGTGACCAAATTGGCCCAGGAAATCTGGTTTCGACGTCGCAGGGGCATTATTTAATTGCCATCGGCGTTGGGAAGGTCAAGATTGAAGGTGCTGTTTATTATTGTATTTCGGTTGACTCTCCTATTGGAGCAAAATTATCTGGCAAGGTTGTGGGCGATCAAATTGAATTTAATGGGCGGGTGATTGACATTTCGGATATTTATTGACGAATTATT
>QMOR01000236.1 GCA_003648285.1 Bacteroidota bacterium | reverse complement strand
TTTGTACAACCCAGCATAAAGACTCTGTCAAACTGCATTCCTTTGGCGCTATGTGCCGTCACAAAATAAATACCATCCTTAGCGGTCAGTATTTTATTTACAGGTAATTCAATTCCATGCTCTTGCATCAGATCGATGTCCTCAAGAAATCTATTCAGGTTGATATTGGGATTGCGCTCTGACTCATTCTTCACATAATCAAAATATGTTTTAATGAGCTGTAAATGCCAGCTCCTGTTTGGTGATTTGAATATCCAGTTTAATACACCGCCTTTTGTAAACACCTGTTCGATGAGCTCCTGAAGCGTAAAGTGTTCAAACTCCTGAATCCATGTATTTAGCAAGGTATCCAGAGCAACGATAGGCTCCGGATTATGAATTCCAATATTGCGGAGCAATTTCTCATCAGCCATGACATCCCGCCAGTATGCTTTTTTATCACGGCTGCTCATGCGTCGGCATTCCACGGCCATGACGCCAGCATCACGCACCGAAATATCGAAGTAGCGATAATGCATGAGCTCGTATAAAAGGGGCTCGCCTGACCCCGCTTCACGCAATTCCAGATTGATGTACTTCAGAATTGTCATGATATTCCTGATGACAGGGCGCTCCAGGATATTGACCGGACGCTTGACGTTTATTGGTATTTCGCGCACTTCCAAAGCATGTACAATCTCCTCTACCTGACGATGCTTTCTGTAAATCACTGCCACCGATTCCTTTTGGAGAACACCCGAACCATGGAGTTCCGTGAGCTCCTTGAGTAGTGCTGCTACCTCTTGTGTCCAGTTGGGATAGATATGTACTTCCGGCATGACCTCCGAGGCCGCATGGTCGGCCCTTGCCACAAGGTTCTTTGTGTAGACCGGGTACTGCGCAACCAGCCGCTCTTCATTACACTGAATGACACTTGAAGCGGCATCGAGAATATTCTGCGTTGATCTGTAATTTTCAGTGAGTATGACAACCTGCGGGTCGTATAGTTCTTTAAATTCAATAATATTTTGCATCATCGCCCCCTGGAATCTGAAGATCGACTGATCATCATCTCCCACGATAAAAATATCTGAATCCGGACCCCATTGATTCACGAGCAAATTCAATATTGCCATCTGGATGCCATTGCTATCCTGAAATTCGTCAACGAGAAAATACTGGAATCGCTCCTGGTATTGACCCAGAAGAAAATCATTTTCCTCAAATTGATCATGCACCCATGTCAGCATGTCATGATAATCATACCTGCCCCTTTCTCTCAGTAATTTATTGTACGTCTCAAAAGTGTCCACAGCAGCGCGCAATAATATCATTGGCGCAACGACTTTTTTCCGAAATGTGGCCTCCTTGAGATCCCCTTTTTGATATGCTTTCCCCTTTGCCGTTCCCCTTCTTTTATAAATAAATTCGGGGCTTTCCTTCATCTCCTCCTCCCAGCTGTCTATCGCTTTGTGCATATGTTCGACAGGCCACTGCTCGAGCTTCATGGTATCGAAGAGGCTCTTTAATCTGCGCGTTTCAAAATATATCTGTCCGCTGTATCGCTTGAGTGGGTGATCCATCGGCTGGAGGTCGATCACTTCCTTCAATATCTGAAATTGCTCAAGAGCCGAGACAGGCTGAAAGTCACGATACAGGCCAAACAGCTCAATATTCTCGTGAATAACCATATTGCAAAACCCGTGAAATGTAAACATCTGTGCATTGTAGGCGATCGGCCCCACGTAGTCGAGCAGACGCTTGCGCATCTCCACCGCCCCCGCTTCCGTATATGTGAGGCAGAGAATGTTGTGAATGTCTGTGTCTGTTTTCTCGAGGATGTTGCCAATTCTCAATCCGAGTACATCGGTTTTTCCGGTACCAGGACCAGCTACTACCATTACCGGGCCGGTGATGGCTTCGACGGCTTCGCGTTGGTGCTCGTTGCGCTGTTTGAGTTTTTCGTAGAATTTATCTCTTATGTCGGTCATTGACGTTTTTCAGATTATTGTTGGGGACGTATCATGATCAAGTTAGTAAGGCTAACTTAAGGAATTAAGAATTCAGAGTTAACAAGAAGGAGTTAAGAATTTTCTGGGATGGAGGTATGATGTCTGATATCTGATTTATGAGGTATGATTTTCAGGCTGGGGTGCAGTGTCCACTGTGGGCTTAGCAAAGGAAGGGTCGGAATATTTCCGGAGAAATAATGATCGTAGCTCTCAATTTTGAATTTCGAAATTTCCCGTATTTTTCCATGCCTATCGATCTTCTAATCAGCGCTGAATGAAACAAATTCATCTTCTCGGAATCCCATTTGACGGAAAATCTTCTTACGCAGGCGGGCCCCGGTTGGCACCTGCGCGCATCAGGGAGGAAATGCAATCTTCGGCCTACAATGTGTATTCTGAGAATATGCGGCCCGTGCTCGACGATGCTTCACTTCATATTTGTGATGACCTCGTCTTGACTGATTATGAGGATATTTTAGCTGCGCTCAAGAAGAGCGTATCAGCTGAGCACCCGTTTCTCTTTCTAGGGGGAGATCACTCTATCACTTATCCTATCGTCGAAACTCTGAATGCCTTGCACGGACCGTTTCACATCCTGCACTTCGATGCGCACTGTGATCTCTATGATGAATTTGAAGGCGACCGTTTTTCACATGCATGTCCGTTTGCGCGTATTATGGAAAATGACCTTGCTTCTTCACTCACACAGGTCGGCATTCGTACGATGACACCACATCAATTGGAACAGTCAGAAAAGTATGGTGTCGAGGTGTACGAAATGAAGGACATCGCCCACTTTGATCCGCGGTCGCTTGATGGGCCAATATATATTTCGTTTGACCTCGATGTGATTGATCCTGCCTTCGCACCAGGTATCTCACACCGTGAGCCAGGCGGATTGGGGCTCCGCACGATTATCGATTGGCTGCAGGAGCTGGATGCGCCGGTCATTGGAGCGGATATCGTGGAATACAATCCGTTGCGTGATGTCGATGGGATTACGGCGGGGGTTTGTTATAAGTTGGTAAAGGAGATGCTGGATGTTTTGTCTCGAGCGCCCGAAGCTCTGTTAAGGGAAAAAAGCTTGTAAACTCACTTAGTACACCCCAAACAAACTCAATATTGACCCAATGACTATAACGACCAATAGCCCGTATGCCCACTTCTCGGCATTGGGATGACGGGAAGCAAGTTTGGCAGTGTACCAACCACCGATGAACTGACCTGCACCCATCAACAGACCGATCGGCCATTCGATAAAACCACGGTATTGAAATAGCGCCACCATGAGTATCGTAAACAGAGCGACGACAGCCACCTTAACCGCATTGGCATATATGATATTGTAACCGTCGAGGATCACGAGAATTGCAAGGAAGAAGATGCCCATGCCCATCTGTATCAACCCGCCGTAGATACCAACCAAAAAGTAGAGAAAGAGGAGTACCGGTCGGGGGATATTTGATGCAGTGCCCGCTTTCTTGAGCCAGCGCTGTGGTTTGACCAGGATAACGACAAGCATGCCGACCATGAGAAACCGGAAGAGACCCATGAACTGCTCATTGGAGATGTTGAGGGCAATCAATCCACCGACGATAGCTCCTGCCACTACTGTGATAATAATGTGCTTCGAATTTTCCAGTTTGAGTTTTCCACCACGGTAGAATCCCCACGAGCTGCCCATGCCGTTGAGTAGGACGCCTACGCGATTTGTGCCGTTTGCTACATTTCCAGGCAGTCCGAGTAGCTCAGTCAGAATACTAAGGGTGACTGCAGAGCCATTACCTGCCAGGGTGTTGACCGATCCGGCAATGATTGCGCCTGCGAAGGCGATGACATATATGTACCACTCGT
The DNA here is from genome assembly GCA_003648285.1 of Bacteroidota bacterium. Lineage (GTDB taxonomy): Bacteria > Bacteroidota > Bacteroidia > Chitinophagales > Saprospiraceae > B8-G4. The sequence continues at coordinate 1,863 of QMOR01000236.1, read as the reverse complement.
ATTCCATTACATGCCAGAGGTGCAATTCATGTTAAAACTTTTTGTTTGACTCTATAACAAACTCTGTACTTCTTACGATGCCACGCTTAAGCCGTTAAAATTTAAGCCTTCGGAATGCTACCTATGACAAGTTTTAAACCGCAAAATGTAAAAATCAAAATTTAAAATGTAAAAGGCTTACAATCAAAAAGGTAACGAATGTAATTACCATCATCTGATTTCCCTTGAAAATTGAGCTTGAGCTTGATTATTGAGCTTTAGAGAACTAGTGGTGAGCATCCTCTTCAAAAAACTCAAATCCGTATTGAGTGCATCGGGATGGCACGAATTACACAATAACCTTGAATCAAGTCATTCATTTACCTCCCTCACCTGAGCGATTTCCTGACAGAGCTCAATCAACACACCACCTGCACTTTTGGGATGTACAAAACATACGAGCTTATTGTCGGCTCCTCGTTTTGGCTCGTCATTGATCAAGACAAATCCCTCGTCACGCATGCGCTGCATTGATGCGTGGATGTCTTCAACGTCAAATGCGATGTGGTGTACACCCGGACCTTTTTTTGAGATAAATTTAGCAATCGGACTATCTGTCGAAGTAGCTTCCAGCAATTCAATTTTTGACTCGCCCACCTGAAAAAATGAGGTACGCACGCCTTCAGAGCTCACTTCTTCGATCTTGCAATGGTCTACGCCAAGCATGGCGCGATACAAAGCATTTGCCTCGTCCAGATTGTCAACGGCGATACCAATGTGTTCTATCTTGCGCATAGGGAGATCAGATTTATTAGCTTTGGTTGCTTATCACAAAGATCATTAATTTTCCCCCCGTAAATCATAATGACTATGTTCAAAACCTTACTCACAGGAATTATCGCCCTTTTTGCTCTGAGCTTAAACGCTCAATACCTCTTGTCATCGGAGTTTTTGGGTCAGGAAACAAAGGCGCAGCTTGAGGCGCGGTTCGGACTTGATCTTCGCAATGGGGTCAAGAAATACAAGATCACATATATGACTACCGGTGTGCATGGTCAGCCTGATACAGCTTCGGGGCTCATCATCGTGCCAACGACACGGCTGGATGGCCAACTTGCTGTGGTTGCATATCAGCATGGGACAACTAACGGGCCTGACGATGTGCCCTCAAGACAGATGTCGGGATTGGATGAATCTTTGGCCTACGGTGCGATGGGGTATCATGTCTGTGCCGCTGATTATCTTGGCCTTGGTGATAATGAGGGTTTTCATCCATATATACACGCCGGAACAGAAGCTAGTGCAGGTCTGGATATGATCATCGCCATGAGTGAATTTATCGAAGATGAGACAGGTGAGCCGGCATTCGACCACTTGTTTGTGTCGGGATATTCTCAGGGTGGACATGCGGCAATGGCACTGATGAAAAGTCTAGAACAGAATTGGGGTGCTATTTATCCGATGACTGCTGCTACGCCGATGTCGGGACCATACAGTATTTCCGAAGTGATGTTTGAGAGGATGATTGGAGACGAAGAATACTTTTTTGTGAGTTATCCGATCTATGCGATGTTGGGTTTGCAGGAGGTCCATGGGAACCTTTACGATTCAATAGAGCAGGTGTTTAAGCCCGCATACATTTCTGCAATTGATGCTTTTTACAATCATCAGGTCAATCTTGCAGAGTTGACAACTTTTGTATTTGCTCAACTCTTGGCTGACAATGATTCGACATTCATGAGGGATTTATTTGTCGATTCGACACTTCAGGAAATTGAGAGTAACAGTGACCACCCGATTCGTGTGGCGATGCGTGAAAGTGATACCTACGACTGGAAAACAAATACGCCTACGCGTTTGCTTTACTGCACGGCAGATGATCAG
>QMOR01000235.1 GCA_003648285.1 Bacteroidota bacterium | reverse complement strand
ATCAAGTGCATTCAGTTTTAGCTCGTGCATGTTCTGGTGGCCGTAGCATTGCGCCTTTCTGATCAGCAGGTCAGCTTTGGCGACGGTGTGACTCAATGTGTCATCATTTAATATCAGGTATGCTGTATCCAGATATCTTTGTGCTTTGCTACACATGCCCGCCTTGGTCAATGACTGGGCATATCTGAGGTAGCTCCGACTTACCTTGTCACGGGCAATGTCCCGGGTCACATTGGCCATCTGAAGCCCTTGTTCTGCTTCGGCGAACGACCTTGAAAACTCCCCTTTCAGCTGAAAGCCGAAACTCAGATTATTGTATAATTCGACGACAGAAGAATTTGCAGGGATATTATTTGTCTTCACAAAATCAATTCCACGCTGACAAAAAATCATGGCGCTATCCAGTATGCTACGCTGGCCATAGAAGAAGACCATTTGATTGAAATTGTCGACGGCTCGTATATTGAACACTTCCACCGGATTCAGGAGGAAGAGCTCTGTAGATCTGCGCAGGAAATACCGTGCACTATCCTCTATGCCCTCGGCTTTCATCTCGATTCCCACGCGACGAAAGGCACGCATATGGGCTTCCCGTGGGAGCTTGTCGTTCTCCTCATAGTCCCAGATGATCTTTCGGTACAGGGCATTTGATTCCGTCCAGTTGCGCTCCTCTCCAAATGCTATGGCTTTAGTGAGCGAGTCGGCAGCGTTGAACATCACATCCTGCGACATACAGATGACTGATGTCAATACCAATATGAGCGTGATTCGGGTTTTCATGGTACTGTCCTGTGGGGTCTAAAATAGGGTATTTTGGGTAGAGGGCTGTATTGCGTAGAAAGTGCTGTTGAATTTACGAGTAATGGATGATGACACCCGACGCAGTCAGATACTGATTTGTTAAGGATTCGAACATGAGACTTATCCCTGGAAAATATGTTTCAAAAGCTACTTCCTCAACATCTCCTCAACTCCTGTCCAGTTATCCGGAACTCCATTTTTTAAATGTTCAGTGGCCTTGCTGAGCAAACCTTTTGCAGGTCTGTCTTTCGGATTATCACTAAGTATGAATTCGAAGGCACTCTTTGCACCTTTAAAATCCTTCTTGAAATAAAAATCAATAGCATCGTTGAATGCCTGCATCGTCTTCAGTTTAAGATCTCGCATTTCTGGTATGTCACCATCAAAACACTCATAAACCCTTACGGCTTTCTTTTTACCTTTCATTTGCACGAGACCCATTTTACGGAAGTGCAATCCACTCTTGTCCCCGATTGCATTCATGGTGCTTTCTGACAGAAGAATATTTGCACCGAAGTGCTTTGTCAGACTCTCTATACGCGATGCAGTATTTACAGTATCTGAGATTGTTGCTGGGGCGAGTTGCTCGCCATAGCCTATGATCCCCATGATGAGTGCTCCGGTGTGCATACCCATACCGACTTGTATTGGCTTTCTACCGTCCTTCGCTCTCACAGCGTTATAAGCTTGTATTTCAGTTTGCATCCCGATTGAGGCCCGAACTGCACCACCGCGCGTACCTGAGAAAATGGCCATAATTCCATCACCGTAATATTGATTTACGAAGCCATGATTTTCTCTAATGATCGGCCCCATCCTCTGATTGTATCCACAGACAAATCTGAAGTTGTCTTCAGGGGACATTTTTTCCGCAAGGGTGGTATATGATCGAATATCTGTGAAGAGGACTGTTACCTCCTGCTCATCGTAATCACCAAGCCGGATATCAGTAATTGTTTCTTTCCCCAAGACACGCAAAAATTCTGACGGGACAAATTTAGCAGAGGCCTTGTTTATTTCCTTGAGGTTTAATTGCGTTTTGATGCGACTTAGCAATTCGTCTTTCGCAAAGGGCTTAGTCAGGTAATCGTTTGCACCTGCACTAAATCCATCTACCAGATCACTCACTTGATTTTTGGCGGTAAGCATGACTACTGGTAATTCGCTTGGCGAATAGTTTTCACGCAGAGTACTACAAACCTCATAACCGTTCATTCTCGGCATCATGATATCAAGTAGGACCAAATCATAACTCTTCCCATTATTTAGTAATTGAAGAGCTTGATTTCCATCGGATGCCTGAGTGACTTCATAACCTGCCACGCTGAGATGGTTTTCAAGAACTTGTCGGTTTACAGGTTCATCATCGACTACAAGGACCTGGATTCTTTCTCCATTAATCACTTTTAAAGACGGAGCAATAAGATCAGCCCTCACAATCGGAACCTCAACTTCTTCCTGGAGCATTTCTGCCAAATCTATACCTGCTATTACTTTTTCAGTCACTTGGTCTGCATCAAATTCTGTTCTATCTGAATCGCTGAGTGGAATAGTGAAAGTGAATTTTGAGCCTACACCAATTTCTGATTCGACATCAATCCTGCCACCATGCAATTCTACAAGACTTTTTGATACAGAAAGCCCCAGCCCTGCACCTCCAAATTCCCTGGCGGTAGATCCGTCTCCTTGCTCGAATGACTCGAATATTATTTTAAATTTATTTGCGGGAATACCAATGCCAGTGTCGGAGATTGAAATCGCCAAATATTGGTTTTCAATTTCCGCTTGAATTCGAACACTCCCTTCTTCAGTAAATTTAATGGCATTGCCGATCAGATTGTGCAGAATCTGTTGAATCCGATTTTCGTCGGCTCTTATAAGAGGGACATCCTGCGAAATATCGTTAATGAGGTCGATAGGCTTTCCACCAATAAGAGGAGCTGATAATTTCAAAGTCACATCTACAATTGTGTGGACGTCCAATGGCCGCAGCTGCAAATTTAAATCATGACTCTTCAGCTTCGAGAAATCCAGAATATCATTAACCAGGTTTGCCAGTCTTCGACCGCTGGATGCTATCATATCAATATTAAAGATAGCCTTCTCGGACAATTGTCCTGCAACACCGTCTATCAACGAGTCTGCCAGCCCGATGATACCGTTAAGGGGAGTACGTAATTCGTGTGAAGTATTGGCCAGGAACTGATCTTTCAGTTTGTCAATTTGTTGGAGTTGTTTATTTAATTTCTGTTGTTGATCCAAATCCTGCTTTCTTTGATTACTCTTCTTTTGGATTCTATACTGAACTACAACACCGGTCGCGAGTATAAAAAAGAATATCACAAGTGCTATGGAAAAATTGCGGAAGAGTGTAGCCTTTTGAATTTGAACCTGCTGCAGGTCATTCTCCTTGTTGAGCAATGTAATTTCAGCTTCCTTATTTGCCAGATCATAGCCAAACTGCAGGTGCTTGAGCTCATCTGAGGTTGCTATATTGTACAGAGTATCTTTGTAATTACCGTACAATGTTTGATATGCAAAAGCGCGGTTGTAATTATGAAGCTTCTCATAGCAATTCGCGAGACCTTTGTAGACATTCTGAAGACCGTCCTTTGCACCCATATCCATATAGATACTTTCTGCTCTCACATAATTATTGATAGCTACGTCATAGGATCCCTGCGCCAGGTACGTGTTGCCAAGACCTTTGTACGCGTGTGCTTCTTGCAATTTATTTGAAGTCTGTTCGCCAATCTCAAGGGCACGTCGTTGAGTTGCAATTGCTGACTGATAATCACCGAGGAGCGTTTGTGCTTCACCTATCAGGTTAAGTGCGTACGAGAGAAATCCCGGGGTATTAAGAAAAATTTCTCGTGATTTACCGAGATAATAAACTGCAGAGTCAAGTTCATTTTGCTTTAAATATGTTTCGCCGAGGTTGATGTAAGCCACACCTGTGCCGACTGAGTAATCCGCTTGTTCAAAATAAGGAATCGCAGCAGTCAGGCTTTCAATGGCACTGGGAACGGTCTGTGTTTTTTTCATGTACACACTCCCAACATTCAACAAAGCCGTACCGATGCGAAGAGGGTCACCAATTTGTTCTGCAGTCTGAAGAGAGGCGAGGAAGTTTTCCAATGCTTTGGCATCATTCCCCTGGGTATTGTACACTGCCCCGAGATTATTCAGGATATTGCTGACGCCATCCAGATTTTGAACCTCAGTGAACTTTAACAATGACTGGTTGTAAAAATCCATTGCATTGACATACTCACCCTTCCCTTCAGAAGCCATCCCCAACCATTTTAGGGCTTGCGCTTCTCGGTCAGCATCTTGGATTCGCCTGGATTCAACTAGTGCTTCATTGCTATATTCCGTGGATTCATCCGAATCGGTAAATCGCGTTTGTTGTGCGAGATCTAATAACACATCTATACGCGTTGTATCACGTAATTCATGCCTTAATAATCCCCTAAGGCTATCAATCTCTGGTGATTGTGCGAACCCAGTGCACGCAATCAACAGTATCACGACCAGATGAATAAATCGAAATCTCACATGTCGAAATTAACCAATTTTGACAATAATCGTCCGTAATTAATTTACTCGTGAACAACCTTGATGACATGCTCAGTATCCCCATTAAGTACCCGTACAATGTACATTCCACTTGCGATATCTGACATGTCAATCTCGAATTTCTGGCCTCGTATCATCTCTCTGGATTCAAGTTTCATCAATCTACCCATCACATCATAAACCAGAATTTCTGCTTCGATGTCCATATTCCAATCATCGCTGTCTATTTCGACATTAAGGATTTGGTGCACCGGATTTGGATAAGCCTGAAGAACAACTCCAGAATTACCTGGTCTAACGGCCACTAATCCTGAAGAAGAGCATTCATTATTGCCATCGTCTAACCAGCAAGAAGAATGTGTGGAACCGTAACTTGTCACTCTCCACCTGATACGTCTACCATCGAATGGTAAATCAAATTCATATCCACCAGGCATGAGGACTTGAGGTGCATAACTTAAGTCAAAATTTGCAGGCCCTTGAAAGAGATTTTCAGATCCGAAAGGTGCCCAGTATGGCACATCATTGGCGTTTACATATGAGAACCTAGCCAACCACTCAAATCCGGAAGGATGCCCGGGTCCCACGAATGTCACACATTCACATTGTGGTCGCAACTTGGATCCCTGAGCAGGGTTCCTGTAAAAATCTCCATTGCCGGTGCTGACATTATAGTTTGCAGGTTGATTCACAACCGTGACCACGATAGTATACATACCCGGGATATCCCATGCGGGACTTAATTCGAGAGTGAAATCGTCTGGGGAGAATACCGAACTCTCCGTATCTCCGTTTACAAATCCCGTTATGTCATATGTGAAGACAGTTGGTTCCTGATCCTCGAAAAAGCGAAAACTGTCTCGTGCAGTGATAACCAATGATGCAGCCTGGATGGTAAGGAGACCTGCAGTATATGAAACTATATAATTTGTATTAACCAGTAAATTGGGTATCACGTCATATGTCCCTACATCATCTGTATATCCCAGGAATCCATTGTATATAAGGTTATCAGGATCTACAGAGTTGGTCACGGTTGCGGAGGGTGTATAGGCCTCACCGTATGAAATTGTAACTGTATCTACGGCAATCTGTATTGTTCTTGGATTGACTTCCAAATCCCCTGCTACATACACAAAGGCATAGTTATTATCAGATCCACCGCCAACGGTAATATCGTAAGTGCCAACTGAAGAATTATCAACGGCAATGGTAGCTGCAGTAGGAGCGACGTCAATATTGCTTAGGCCATCTCCACCATCTACAAATTCGCTGTACGATACTGTAAGCGGATCCGGATTAGGATCTCCGTAAACCTTTGATGCATCGTCGGCAGTCACAGTTAT
>QMOR01000234.1 GCA_003648285.1 Bacteroidota bacterium | reverse complement strand
TCACGTACTCGATGACTTTGGTTACCGTGCGATGTTTGATGAGGCATTTGCTGACCGCGATGTATCGGACAGATATACTCCGGAGACAGCGAGTTTTGCGATGAGTGCCTTCGTGCGCACGATGCTCACAAATCAGGCACCATATCAGGAGTGGCTCAAGGGTGATCCTACAGCCATTACAGACGAACAAAAGAAAGGTGCTTATCTCTTTTACGGAAAGGCGCGTTGTTATAATTGTCACAGTGGGCCGTCATTCAGTTCCATGAATTTTCACGTACTTGGCACACAAGACATGTACGAAATCGGTGGGTTGAATACGAGTGCCGATGATGTGCGTAATCTTGGCCGCGGCATGTTTACCGGACGTCCGGCTGACATGCATAGATTTAAAGTCCCGCAGCTATATAATTTACAGCAGTACGAAACATTCTTTCACGGGAGCAGTAAGCTATCGATCCGTGATGTAGTCGAATTCAAGCTCAAAGCCCAATCAGAAAATTCGGCGGTCAACACGGCCGATCTTTCACCGCTGTTCAAACCTGTAGATTTGACAGAAGAAGAGATCAATTACCTGATTGACTTTTTGGAGAATGCACTCTTCGATCCGAATACGAATCGGTTTGTACCTGATGAGGTGCTGTCTGGTTATTGCTTCCCGCATAATGATCCACAGGCGAGGCAGGATATGGGGTGTGAGTAGAAATTAGTCCAAGAAAGTAGCCTCAATCTACCACACGGAACGTGTACCACGCGTCACGAATGTATTGCTCCACGTCTAATTTCACAACATGAGGTATACTTGTTTGTTGGAACAATTCATAATTGTTTTCGTATGGATCGCCATTATTTATAGTGTACAATACTCTTGCATCATTTCGTTTACGCTTATCACACTTATATAAAGCGGGGTGCTCGTAAAACTGGAGTATAATTGGGCTAGTGATCACCGCAAACGCGTATATTCCAATCTCTGGAGGAATAAATCCTACATCTAGAAAGTATCGATCTTCCGAAAACCTTGCTGTTGCATGGTATGTCTTTGCATTTCCCGTGAGCGGAACAACCGTCAATTTCCCCTTATTCTCGACTATATCCGAATCACTAATGGGAAAATGTTCAATCGTGTCATCAATTCGACTAATATTAAGTTCGGTATAAAAATTAAATGAATCGAGTGTAATTGATGTGCCACGACTCTGTTCACTTACATGCTTTGATATGTCTATGTGTACCCAAATTGTATCACCGAGAATCAATGTTTCATTCCCTGGAGTTACCTCAACAGGAACTTCAAGCCATAAGGTATCGCCGAATTGATCTGCTTCGCACTTATCGCATGATTGAAAAATCGACGTCACCAGCAATGCTACAGTGAATCCTAACGTCTTGCTAAAAAATGTGGCCATAGCAGCGAAATTACTGATTATAAGACAGAAACAAGGCATCAAAATCGGCCTGTGTTCCAACACTATTTGCAATTTCGTTCCACAACCTTCCCCTGTACTGGTCGACCGAATAAATATCCGCGTCTAACGCTCCAAGAATGTGTTGATATGACAGACCTGTATAGTTATCGTTGACAAACGCATGCTCAGATCCCGTGACAGGAGCAACGCCATTTTCGTCTACCAAATCATGGTAAAGCCCCATGGGGACATACCCCCAAATAAATCTTATTCCCTCGAGTTGATTAATCCAACGCTCAGTAGTGGCACCCCCAGGCAAGCTGTGATTTGTGGTATATCTCATGTCAGTAACCGTATATCCCTGTGCATAAGCCCAGCTTTCAGAGACTGCAACCTGACCAGCTCCAGATAAACTCCCATCGCCGTATGGAGAGGGTTGATTCGTATCTCCATCCACTTCAACAATGTAATCAATGTAATCTTCCCAGTAGCCAGTGTTCACTCTGTCATAATGTGCCGCATGGGAAATCTCATGATAAAATATGTTTTTCATGCGATCTGTCATGGTTATGTCCCACCGATAGGTAATGTCTGGTTCCATTGCCATGGAACCGAAATACGCAGGTGGTCCTAAGGTCAAGCCAGCCAAAAAGGCCGAACCGAATGCGGCATTGACAAGCTGAACTCCAGGAAGTTGGTGCATCATAGGAGCTGAATATCCCATAGACGACCAATCCGAAATTAGTATGCGCATATCATCAGGAAGAGATCCGAAGCTTTGTATATAATCATGATACTCGTGAACAGAATTGTTTGCAACGGCCGCAACATATGTCTGTTGTTGCCTATCATGAACGTCATCCGATTGGTCAAACAAGATGCAAATGTCCTCAAGATCATCACCATCATTTCTGTTGTATTTGTATGCGGGCGTACGCACAGGCTTTATTTGTGCATTCCAAAGTCGTGCACCCCTTAAGGCTCTCACATGCAACCGATCAGAAAATTCGTCTGTGAATTGAATTCTAAGCCTAAATTTCTTGGTGTACTTTTTGTCGATCATCCAACACCCATTGTAGTCGGTGCTCGTTTTGGTCCATAGAATTCGGTCCCTCGAGCCCTTTACTGTAACACGCTTTACGCCGTCATTTTTACTAAATTGAGTATCGTCAACCTCAATTCTTCCCGTTGGTTTACGTGGATCACCACTAGTTGGACAGCCACAAGTTCCCATAGAGGGCACCCCCCAGGTTTGGCTTGAGCCTTCGTCAAGACACTCTGGCCAATTTGGATCATTAGGCAAGCAGGGTGAATTTGTATTGCAAACCTCATCATCGCAGTCAAACTCGTCTAGCAAACAGCATGGCCAGTTTGGACATCCTGTATCGCAAGGGTCCATTTCTGTAGGTGTTAGTCGTAAGCTGGCGTCAACAAGACACTCCGGCCAATTTGGATCGCCAGGGTGGCAACCTTCTTCTACGGCATCATAACGATCTTCGTTGCCAGACAGGACAAATGCCAAATAAGTCAGGCGCGACTCCTAAGGTGTTATAAGAAGCGGATCAATTATTTCTACTAGTATTCCAGCCGGGAGTGCTCTTCCATCTTCCACTACGGTATACTCCCACCTAAACTCATCAGGGCCTAAAGTTGGATCGCTATAATGGTCACCTTCGTAAGCAATATCGTAATCAATGGGAGTATCTGTAAGCTCAACATCATTTACGTCTGCCCAGTCCAAAAGCGACACCATTTCAGTCGCCGTGGATGGCTTAAACCTGCAATACGTGTAGTTAGGCGCAAGCGATGTTTCATTCTGATTATACATCAAGTTGTAGGCTGCCGTCATGTTCGCAATTTTGTACGGGAGGTCCCAGTGGTCCCCCAGCTTTGTCTCCCCATCCCCTTGAGTTCGCCCACGAGTTTCGATCCTTTCAGATTCTGGCATTGTGGGGCTTACACTTATTGGGTCCTTTTGACAACTTGTCAATAACGTTGCGAGTGTAACTAGGGCCATAAATGATTTAGTTTTCATAGAGCATTTAATTTTTTAGTTAATAAAATGGCTTGTATTGCAAGTGCGTAGTCTTACAAAATTTGTGGGATTTCGACTTATTGTCAAGAAAGTTTTAGGGGCACACTCCCTTATACAATATTAGCACATGATATATCAAAATTATTGTTGTTACAAGTCAGTGTTAACACGGCGACAAATAGTCTTACTGAAATTCGATGGGGCTAAGTGACTGTCATTGAGCTCATTGGGTATTGTATTGTAAATCGATTGTCATTTATAGATATGGAATATTGCGCAATCAACGTCAATTAATTGAGCACATTCTCCCACCGGGTGATGTTGCTCTTAAAGTCATGAATAATCACACAATTATTTTGCTCGCGCTTTGGGCACTGAGTCGGGCATCCAGAGCTATCAAGGATTTTGCCGCAACAAGGGCATGATACGATACACCCATATTCCCAGTGCTTTTCAAAGCACAATCAGAAAATTCTGCGGTCGCCAATGCTGATCTTTCACCGCTGTTCAAACCTGTAGATTTGACGGAGGAAGAAATCAATTACCTGATTGACTTTTTAGAGAATGCACTCTTCGATCCGAATACAAATCGGTTTGTACCTGATGAGGTGCTATCTGGTTATTGCTTCCCGCATAATGATCCCCAGGCACGGGAGGATATGGGGTGTGAGTAGATCGGTAAACGCTGCTATCAAAACTGTTTTCAAATCAAAAGGTCCTGGATATTTTATTCTTCAGCCACTTTGCCCTGCATTCCTGTTTGCATATGCATACCGTAGGATTTTGGTTTAGGCACGAGCAGTGCTACCGGAATATTTAAAAAATGACTCAGCGCGGCGACTTTGTCAACGGTGAGATTTCTCTCTCCTTTCAGCACCATTGAGACCATGCTTTTGCCTCCAAGAATCGGCTCCAGATCTTTGCGGCTAATATCCTTTTGATCCATCATAAAGAGGATGGCTTCAGCGGGAGTGACCCTGGAAGGTGGGAATATTTTATCTTCATAGTCAGCTACAATGTCTGACAAATAGATCAGCTCATAGAAACGGGAATCGTCTTCCGATATATCCATGAGTTCTTCTATCCTGGCCAATGCCCATGCATGTTCATCTTCCGTAGATATTTTACGAAGTGCCATCATTTGCTGTGTGTTTCTGATTGATAATGTTGTTGATGTTTCTCTGTTTGTATGATATAATTGCTTTTTGTTGTCAACTAGAGATTTTCAAGTTTTTGTCCTTGCTCCAGCATTTTGGTATAGTCATTATGGAGTCCGATCCATTTGACATAGACCTTTCGCCAGCCGTACCTTGCTTTGATCACTACCCGGCATTTTCCTCCGCCGATGTTGACGCAAACTCTCTCATTTGCAAAGGTGTCTGTCCTCGCTTGACCGAATGTCAATACAGCTTCTTCTGGAGTCTGCCAGTCACTCTTCTCCACCATGGCGATAAATGTATCTATCGCACTTCTCAGGGTAGGATGCTTTGAAGCGAAGTTCAAGAGTGGTTCTTTTTTAATGATCCTCATTTAAGATATCGCATACTCAATAAATCAAAGGTAAGCAAAATAGTTCACTTAAAGTGGAATGGATGATTAATGAATCATGTAACCAGACTTGCTCATGTGTTAAAAGTGCAAAATCCGGACTTGCTGACCCTTTGATTCCGTTTAGGACTGATACCTTTGAATGACTACATGTTGAACCCTTCTGGTCCGGAATGAGTTGGGGTCTTTAATCCGATTGATGTGGATCACTTTGTCCGGATTTTGGGTAGGAATGGTGCTGCTGGTAAATAATGGATGGGGATCAGTTCTTGTACGGTTTATTGGATGGCATAAGGACTACGATGAGATTAAAGACATACACGACATTTAAAATTTGAATTATGAAAATCTGGCGGAGATTGAAGACTGAGGCTGATCTGGATGAAGCGCAAGCGCGTCTTGAGGAGCTAATGGACATTGGCGAAGATGATCCTCAGATTCATGAGCACTTGGCTCTGACATACTTGATCGAGGAGTACGAGGATGGGCATTACCCAATTGCAGCCTCGACACCACAGCGGGTGATACAATTCATGATGGACATGAAGGGTTTACATCAGAGGGATTTGATTCCTATCCTGGGAAGCCCTGGCCAGGTATCTAAGATTCTAAGTGGTGCAAGGCAGATGACGCCTGAGAAGATAGTTGCGTTGAGTGACTTCCTGGGTTGCCCGGTTGAGTCGTTGCTGCCCCCAGGCAAGTCGGTTTCGTCTTCATGGGAAATTGGGGATATTTCTGTTCAGTTGGTTACATAGGGACTTCGGC